>CACVAR010000345.1 GCA_902727905.1 uncultured Sulfurovum sp.
CCTCCATAAATGGATCAGGGTCAAACTCTTCCATGTTGAACACCCCTTTGTTTTGCCACTTCTTTTCTAACATGAGTTTTGCACCTATCATGGCTGGAACACCTGTGGTGTAAGAGACTCCTTGACTAAGTACTTCTTCATAACATTTTTCATGGTCAGACACTTGGTAGATGTAAACAGTTTTCTCTTTTCCATCTTTAATACCTTTAGCATAAATACCAATGTTCGTTTTACCTGTGGTTCGTTCTCCTAAAGAGGCTGGATCAGGTAGTAAGGTAGCTAAGAACTCCATAGGAACGATTTTCATGCCTTTGTGTTCAACTTCTTTAATGCCAAGCATCCCCACATTTTCTAAACATTTCATGTGGGTTAAGTAACTCTGTCCAAAGGTCATAAAGAAGCGAATACGCTTAAGCCCTTTAATGTGCTTAACCAGTGATTCCATCTCTTCATGATAAAGTAAGTAAGAGTCTTTTTCACCCACTTCAGGGTAGTACCAAACTTGCATAATCTCCATTGGTTCTGTTTCTATCCATTCCCCTTGTCCATCTTCATTTTTTTGCCAGTAACGCCCTTTTGCCGAAACTTCACGGAGATTAATTTCAGGGTTAAAGTTCGTAGCAAATGGGTAACCATGATCACCAGCATTACAGTCGAGTATGTCGATGGTATGGATTTCATCAAAATAGTGTTTCTGAGCATAAGCACAAAAGACATTGGTAACCCCTGGGTCAAAACCTGAACCAAGTAGTGCCATAATGTCTGCTTCTTTAAAGGCATCATCTCTTTCCCACTGCTCTTTGTACTCAAACTTCGCTGTGTCTGGGTGTTCATAGTTGGCTGTGTCAAGGTAGTCTATGCCACATTCTACACAAGCATCCATAATGGTCAAGTCTTGGTAAGGTAAGGCTACGTTAATGACAACATTAGGTTGTATTTTATTAAATAGCTTAATAAGTTCAGGAACATTATCTGCGTCCACCGATGAGGTTTTTATATCGACACCAACTTTCTCTTTAACATTTTTTGCAATGGCATCACACTTTGAAAGGGTACGGCTTGCTAGGGTTATTTCTCCAAAGGTTTGGGCGTTCATGGCACATTTAAATGCAACCACATTTCCAACACCACCAGCACCGATAATTAGGGTTTTGTTTGACATGATAATTCTTTCAATTTAAAGTTTATATTTTGGAAATTATAACAGATAGTATGACAATTTGAAATGTTTCTATGGTTATTTAAAGTCTTTCGATAAAATAACTCGAGATATAGAACATATAATTTATAAAGGAAATTAATGTCAATAGTTCTTAGTTTACAAAAGAATATTATTAGTGGTGACGTAAATATTAAAGACTTATTAAGAGAAGCTTTAGTGATTGCTTCAAAATTAAAATTGAATGATTTTAAAGCATGGATCAACAATGAATTAAAAGGTTATCCTAATAGGCAAGAAGTTTCTATTTACCGGATTATCTCAGGAGAAGTTAAGTTATGGAATCCTTATCAAGGGTGGCAGTCAATACCTGCTGATATTGCAGGAGTACTAAATGAAACTTTAGCTAGTACTCTTTATTTGACTCAATCAATTGCAGAAGTAGAAGACTTGATATTGAAAAAGGATTCAGAATCACTTGCTTTTTCATTTCCAGAAGAGTTGGCTAAGACCTTGAGAAAAGCATTGAACTTAAATGTTAAATTTGCTATTTTTACACATAGGAGTAGTTTGAGAAGTATTGTTGAACAAGTAAAAACAACTCTTTTAGAATGGTCAATTAAATTAGAAGAAGAAGGGATTATAGGAGATGAAAACATGAGTTTTAGTAATGAAGAGAAAAATAAAGCCCAAAAAAATATACACATTGAGAATTTTAATGGTGTAATGGGAGATATTGAGAACATAGGTAACGTATCAACAGGAGATTATAATCAAAATATAGCAACTATTAATAATACGCTAAATACAAAGATAGATAGTATTATTGAACAAATTGAGAAATTACCCCTTTCTGACAAAAAAGAAATTATCCATGAAATAAATGAAAATAGAGAGGATAAAGAAGCATTAACTAAAACTTTAGGAAACTTAATAACAAAGGGTTCTGAAGTAGCTACAATTTTACCTGCTATTGGAGAGTTACTAGGATTATTAGCTTGAAAATAATATCCCTATTCTCAGGAGCAGGAGGTTTAGACCTTGGTTTTAAACAAGCAGGGTTTAAAACCATTTGGGCAAATGAGTATGACAAAGAAATTTGGGAAACATTTGAAAAAAATTTTATAAATACAGTTTTAGATAAAAGAAGCATAAGTAAAGTACCTTCAAATGAAATTCCTGAAACTTTAGGGCTGATTGGTGGACCACCATGTCAAAGTTGGAGTGAAGCAGGAAAATTAAGAGGTATAGAAGATGATAGAGGTCAACTATTTTTTGAGTTTATACGCGTTTTGAGAGACAAAAAACCACTCTTCTTTTTAGCTGAGAATGTTTCAGGAATGTTAGCTCCTAGACATAGTGAGGCTTTAGAGAATATAAAAAAGCACTTTACGGATAGTGGTTATACTTTATCTTTTAAACTTTTGAATGCACATGATTATAATGTACCACAAGATAGAAAAAGAGTTTTTTTTATAGGATTTAGAGATGATTTAAATCTTAAGTTTGAGTTTCCAAAAGCATTAGATAAAAAACTTTTTTTAGAAGATGTGATAGATGATTTAAAAGATTCTGCACTTTCTGCTCAAAATAAAACTTATTCTAATGGAGATGCTTGTGAACTTTTTAACCATGAGTATATGACAGGTGGTTTCTTTTCTATGTATATGTCGCGTAATAGAGTAAGAGCATGGGATGAGCCTTCATTTACTATTCAAGCAGGTGGACGACATGCTCCACTACATCCACAAGCCCCTAAAATGGAACAAGTAGAGAAAGATAAGCGTAAGTTTGTAGAGGGACATGAATCATTATATCGACGATTAAGTATTCGAGAATGTGCAAGAATTCAAACATTTCCTGATGAACATAAATTTTATTATAAAAACTTAACAGCTGGTTATAAAATGGTGGGCAATGCTGTACCTCCTAATTTAGCTTATATATTAGCTCAGAGTATAGGAGAACAACTTAGTCAAGTTATTTTAAAAGAGAAAAACCTAGTTTCTAAGGTCGCTTAAAACCAACAAAGCATCCCGATAAATAGGTTCATCTATAAACCCATATTGCTCATCCATAAACCCATTTTCACCTTTTTTCGCTGAGGCTTCAAAAGCCTCTTTGATGTGTAATGCACGTTTTATTGCCTCTTCATCCGTTCCAAAGACTTCGTTGGCTATGGCTACTTGTAGAGGTCCCATGCAGGCTTTTGTGCTGAAGCCCATCTTTTTTTCTAACTCACACCAAGCTCTAAAACCTTCTGTGTCTTTGTACTCTTGGAACATAAATGAGATGGGGTTAATGCCAATGCTTTTGGCATCGACCAGAAACTTAGAAAGTATGTAGTGAATGGTTGGGTTGTCTCTTTCTACGAGTGATTGTGGAAGTCCTAAAGAAGTGAGTAAATCTAAGATACCTATGTTTGCTGTGGTAAATCTCTCTATGCCTCCAAAAGAAGCCAAGTTCTGAAAAGCTTCTTTGGTTTCCATAGAGATGTGTATCTCTTTTTCACTTTTAAGTAATATATCGATTTCTTGAATTTCCTTGCGTGTTTGAACTTTAGCAACACGCACAGCATCAAAAGAGAAGCTGTTTAAAAAAGTGATTTCTTCACGACCACCTTCCCCTAAAGGATTGGTACGAACAATAATGAAAGAGTTAGAATTCTCTAAATGAGAAAGAAAAAGAGCAATGTTATGTAACGCTTCTTTTTTTCTACTAGGAGAAATGGCATCTTCTAAATTGAGTGTAATCATATCAGCTGGGAGGTTGTCAATGTTGTTTAGATGTTTTAGTTTTAAAGGATTTAACATCATGTTTGAACGAAAAGTTTTTATGGCACAAGATTTTTTCTTTTTAGTCCCTAAATATTTTAATCGTTCATTAACTGATAAATTTTCTATGAAGTCAAGAGAGTCAAATATCATATTTTATGCAACTTTCACTTTTTTAAAATATAATATCTAAATTATAAGGATTTAAATGAAAAAAATAATATTAGCATCGTTAATCGTTACTTTACCATTGCTCCTAGTAGCAAAAAAGTCAAAGGTTTATGAAACAGCCATGTTGGAATGTCCAGCTTACAACAACATGAAGCGTACCATTAACAGTAATGACATTCAACTTGAAATGGGTAAGAAATATAGGGTTCTACAAAAGAACAAAGGGCAAGTTCTCATACTTTTAGAAGGACAAAGAGTTGCACAGCGTTGGGTAAAAGAAGTTTGTCTTTCAGATGCTGAAAAGAAAACAACGCCTGTTACGGAGACAGTAGCTGAGCCTAAAAAAACTTCTACTTTTGCAGAGCGTTTAGCAAACAATAACAAGCCTCCAAAAACGCAAAGTTCTAAAAGTACGTCAAAACAGAATCTTTTAGCTCTCTCATGGCAGAATGCTTTTTGTCAAACCCATCAATATAAAAAAGAGTGTAAGGCAATGAATGCGAACTCTTTTGGTGCTTTTGAATTTGTACTGCATGGACTTTGGCCACAACCTAGAAATAATGTTTACTGTAATGTTTCAAAAAAACAAGTTGGTATGGACAAAAACAAACAGTGGTATAGTCTTGATAAATTGGATTTAGATGCTGACACGCGATCAAACCTTTCAAAACTTATGCCAGGTTATGCTTCTAACTTACATCGTCACGAGTGGATTAAACATGGTACTTGTTATGGAACTTCAGCAGATGAGTACTATGATGACTCTATGGCACTACAGACCCAAGTAAACGAATCTAAAGTTCGACAGTACTTTAAACAAAACATTGGTCGTATGGTTTACTTAAAAGAGATTCGTAAACTATTTGACAAAGAGTTTGGTGCAGGTGCAGGTGAACATGTAACCATGCAATGTAAAAAAGGTTTAGTAACAGAACTTTGGCTTCATTTAGGATCTGGTAGTACAGATTTGAAAGTGTTATTTAAAAGTGGAGAAAGACCTAAGAGCAGATGTCATAAAGGTCGTGTCGACGCTGTGGGGTTTTAGCTATAGTTTACTATTTACAACTTTTAGGTTTAAAGTAGTCAAACATTTTTCTTAGATTCTCAGAAACTTCTTGGTCTTCTTTTTTACTTACATAGTCCGATATAAATTTATAAAATTGGCAATAAGCTTTATTAGAAGAGGGAAGATGCTCCCTCTTTACTATATGGTCTTCATTGTTATCACAATATTGAAGCATAAGTTCAAAGTCCAATTGAAGAGACTTTTCAAACTCAATTTTGTTTACCTCAATATTGTATCTAAGCCTTTGGTCAGCACTTGTTAACACATCATAAATTCCTAAAGTAAGTAATTTTTTAATGTTTTCGTTGCTTAAATAGGCTTCGACAAGTTCTAATTTAATCTCTTTAATAGGCATATTCAAATGTTTCTTATACTGTAGTAGTACATAACTCTTTAAGAGTATGTACAGAGATGATTGTTAATCTAATATCTCTACCCATAATTCTTTCACAAGAAGGAAGGGCATCTTGAAAAAGAGTTACATCTCTTTTTGTACAAACAAGAACATTCGCCCCTGAGTCTACAGCATCCAAAAGCATTCTTCCAGCTTTGGTATGTGCTATTTCAAAGTGTGTATCCATAAGTGTTTGACCAGCCAGTTTTGTTGACTTATCAAAAGTTACATAAGAAGCAGCATTACTTCTAATAAGGTTCCTAACCTCATCTAAGTCATCTTCTCTTGAACCCACATAAAGAGCAACATTAGCATTGGTAAACTCTTCGCTGCTTAAGTCATGTTTTCTTTTTCCAAAAGTACATTTGTCATAAAATGAAGCTGTATCTTTTAAGGTTAACATGCTTTTGAGTTCAGCAATGGTCTTGGTATGGTCTTGACCATTGAGTATATTGTTTTCATATTCACAACATCTAATACCATTGAACTTATCTGAAATAGCATCTAAGATAGCTTCTTTGTTTTCATTACCATCATGAATCATTTTAGAAGCTAGCAGTAAAACTGCATCCCCAATATATTGACGGTTGTAATTACTTGTTTCAGAAGCATAGTGGGTAGCGTAAAGTGTTTCATAATAAGCTTTATCTTCTTGGGAAGCATAAGGAGCTAAAAGTTCAAAGCTCTCCATAAAGTCATCATCGTTTAAAATAAGTCCATTGTTAGAACGGTAAGAATTTGCTGGCTCAATTTTTAGTTCTTTACCAAGTGTATTTACCACATATTCAACGGTGATGTTGGCTGTAGTAATCGTATTATTTACTTTTAAAATAATATTTTTGTTAGGAAAAGAAAAATCAGGATTTTTAGCTTTGATTTTGTCTAAAATATCAAGAAGTCTAGCATCTTTTTTTATGCTAATGTCAAAGTTTTTGTAGTACGGTAAATAGTCAGTAGCAGAATTAAAAAAGAATGCTCTAACCTGTAAGTTTATCATGTTTTCAAATGGCATGTTGTTGTCCTATTTGGTAAAAATATATGGGCTATATTAAAGCATATCTTTACGTAAAAAGAGATGACAAGGACTAAATTTGTTGATAAAGATTCTTTCGTGTGTAATAAGTGATTTACTCCTCCGTAGCAATAATGGTTTTTAAATAGCTGTTTTCATTGAGGTACAAATAGAGCTTGGTTAAAAGTTCTTCTTTTTTTGTATTATTAATGAGCGTAGATGTCTCAATTTGGGTTTTGAGTTGCTTGTCTAAATAGTTTTTATCGTAGTCTATATCTTCTAAAACATCTAAAATATGTTGTGCTTCTATGTGCTTAGAGAGTATAAAGTGACCATTACTGTCAAAGTCTACAGTTACTTCAGTTGGATGGGTAAAAAGATTATGTTTCATGCCCAGAACCTCTTGGTAAGCACCTGTCAAGAAAAAGGCTAAGAAATACTCTTCTTTATCAATATCAAGGTCATGTAGATAAAGAGGGGCATCGTCATCAAAAGGAATTTCTCCATCAGAGTCACAGCTAATGTCCCATAGTGTTGCTGGATTGGTTGCTTTAATGTTTAGTTTGTCTATGGGCATAACAGGAAAATGTTGTTTTAAGCCCCAAAAGTCTGCCAAGGATTGAAAAGCAGAAAAATTTACCAAATAGCGTTCTTGGATTTTGTTTTGTAATTTTAGTAACTCTTGAGAACCATCCGAAAGTAGTAGAATGGATTTTTTAATAATAAGGTGTACCAGTATTTCAGCATTGGATCGATCTTCTAAATCAATGTATCCTAAATCAAAAAGTGTTAGTAAACTTTCCATATGGTCTAAAGCATCATGTAGGTATTCTCTAGCATTAGAACGGTTTAACTCTTTCCATAAAGCATTAAGCTCTGTAATAAGTGGTGGGTTCTCCTCTTTAATGCGTAAAGATTTTTCTTGGTAGTCTTGGGAAAAGAGTTCTAACACAGGAGCAATAAGCACAGCATGTGAAGCAGCAATGAAACGACCAGACTCTGTAAAAATATCAGGTTCATCAATGTTTTTATTTTTAGCAATCTCTTTTATAAGAAAAACGACATCGTTGGCAAATTCACCCAGTGTATAGTTAATCTCTTTTTTATGAGGGTACTGTCCATACTCTACAGCCAAACCACCACCAATGTTAATGGCAGAGAGAGCATAAGCCCCACGGTTTTTTAAATCAGCATAGATATTACCAGCTTCACGTAGGGCTTTTTTTAGAGGGTTTATTTCTGACATTTGAGAACCTATATGAAAATGAACCATCCATAACTGTTTGAGTAGCCCATGTTTGGCGATAAGGTCATAGGCTTCTAAAAGTTCTGTGGAAGTCAGTCCAAACTTAGAAGAGTAGCCACCACTTTTTGCCCAGATACCTATGCCTGAACTATGTAAACGAATACGTACCCCAATTTTAGGAATAATGGCTTCTTCATGTTCTTGGTTAAACTCAGCATTAACTTGAATAATGGTTTCAAGTTCTCCTAAACCCTCAATGGTAATGGTAATGTTATGCCCCATGGCTCTAGCTATGAAGCAAAAGGTAATCATCTCTTTGTCTTTAAAACCATTTACCGTAATGGGTGAACCAAGAGGGGTATGGGTCATGGCAATAATGAGTTCGGCTTTTGAGCCTGCTTCTAAGCCATAGTTATACTCTTTTGAGACTTGCATAAGGGAGTGAACAAAGTTATGATATTGGTTCACTTTAAGAGGGAAAACAGCATGAAAGTTTCCTTGGTAATTAAACTCTTCTCTTGCTCGGTTAAATTGAGTATATAGACTAGAGATTTGTTTTTTGATGAGGTGAGGAAAGCGTAAAAGTAGAGGACCTGTATGTCCTTGTTGACGTAAAGCTTGGGTAATTTCTAGTAGTGAAGGTTGACTCTTATGGTTAATGTTTACAGTATTGTTTTTAATAACAAAATTTTCATCTGCCCAGATATTGAGACCATAGTTTGTTTGCATTGCTGACCTTGAATTGCCTTGGAAAATTTAAAAAAGTATTATATCCAAATAGAAAAGATATAATTCTATTAAAGAAGACTTTCAGATTTAGTATAGGGATGAGAATGAAGAATATTATTGCCATTGATTTGGGTTCAAATAGTTTAAGGTTGCTTAAAATGAACATGGAGACTAAAGAGAATTTAGGAACTTTTCATAAAACTGTTAAAACAGCTGATGGTTTAGCACAAACAGGTAAGATAAATGAAGAGGCTTTAAATCGTGTGGTTCTTGCATTAAAGGAAGCAAAAGAGGTGTTAGACTTTGGTGATTCTAAAGTTAAAGCTGTGACAACAGAAGCCATTCGTCAGGCAAAAAATGGTTTAGAAATCTTGAAAAGTATTGCCGAGCAGACAGGTATACGTTTTGAAGTTATTGATGGAGTTGCAGAAGCAAAGTATGCATTAAAGGCAGCTCAAAACCGTTTGGAACGTTTAGGTCAAATACCTAAGAACTTTATGTTAGTTGATATAGGTGGAGGCTCTACAGAGATGCTTTTTTACTATGGAGAAGAGCAGTATTTTTCTAAGAGTTTTCAAGTAGGGATTGTTACTGTAACGCAAAAGTATAAGGACTTGGATGAAATTGCTAAAGCCATTCCTCTTGTCATGGAACCGATGAAAGTTTATTATGATGAGGTAGTTAAAGCGTATGGAGAGCTTGAAGTGTTCATTGCAACAGCAGGTACACCCACAACCATTGCAGCCATGAAAAAAGGTATGAACTATGCCACTTATGATCCTGAAAAAATTCATGGTACAGTATTGACTCAAAATGATTTACATGAACGGATGACACAACTTTTAGAGATGAGTAAAGAAGAACGCGTCATAGCCGTGGGTGTTGGTAGAGATGACTTGATAGCTTCAGGTGTTTTGATATATGATGAACTGTATAATATATCAGGCTTTAAAGAGTCAATGGTTATAGATGATGGTATTCGTGAAGGTATTGCTTTTGATGAGTCTTCAAAATAGGTAAAGGATTTTTATGAAGAAAGTATATGATGCTTATGATCCACAAGAAGCTTATATTGTGAAAGGTATTTTAGAGTCATATGGTATTGATGCAGAAGTACAAGATGATCAGCTACATGCTTTAGTCGCTGGTGTTGGTTATACTGAAGCTGTTATTCCTACTGTTTGGATATTTGACAATAGTAGATATGATGAAGCCTTCAAAATATTAGAAGAATATGAAGAGAAGAAGCAAAGTGATAATGAAGTTATATGGATATGTTCTTCATGTAAAGAAGAGTCTACTGAAGTATTTACTGAGTGTTGGAACTGTGGTAAGAGTAGATAAAGGTTAAAACGAAATGAAACTACCAAATATAATTCAAATTATTTCAGATGAATTGTTGATGAATAATGCAAAAGCTTTGGTAGTTGGAGGTTCTGTTCGTGATCATTTTTTAAAATTACCCATTAAAGATTATGATGTTGAAATTTATGGACTGGATACTTTAGAAGCATTGGAAGCAATATTGTCAAAACATGGTTCTGTTAATTTAGTAGGTAAAAGTTTTGGCGTATTGAAGTTTGTTTATGAGGGGGAAGAGTATGACTTTTCTTTTCCAAGAACGGAACAAAAGACTTCCATAGGACATAAAGGTTTTGATGTCTCTTGTGATGGCTTTCTAACCTTTAAGGAAGCAGCTTTACGCCGTGATTTTACAGTAAATGCAATGGCGTATGATGTTAGTACAAAAAAAATTATAGATCCTTATGCTGCCAAGTTAGACATGAGCAATAAAGTATTAAGGCATATCAACGCCAAAACATTTGTTGAAGACCCTTTACGTGTTTACAGGGCTGTACAGTTTTGTGCCAGGTTTGAGTATGATTTAGATGCGCAGACATTTGAACTCTGTCATACTATGGTAGAAGAGGGAATGTTAGATGAATTACCTAAAGAGCGAGTTTATACGGAGTTTAAAAAGCTTTTATTAAAGTCAAAAAGACCTTCTATAGGTTTTGAGCTAATGAGAAAGTTAGGAATTATAGAAAAGTATTATCCTGAACTCTATGGACTTATAGATGTGCCTCAAAGTCCTATTTGGCATCCTGAAGGTGATGTTTGGATACATACTTTAATGTGTATAGATAAAATGGTAGATTTGTTAGTAGGTGATGAAAAGCAAGATTTAAAAATGATGTTTGCTATTTTATGTCATGACTTAGGTAAAGCTACCCATACACAAATAACAGAAGAAAAGATCTCTGCTATAGGTCATGAGCTAGCAGGCATAGAACCTACTAAAAAGTTTATGTCTCGAATTACCGATGAACATGATTTTATTAATGCTTTGTTCCCTTTGGTAGAACATCATTTAGCACCTTCTATCTATTTTAGAGGTAAGGCTAAAAAGTCAACCATTAGAAGGTTGGCAACCAAAGTAAACATAGAAGAGTTAGTGACGGTAGCCAGAGCAGATTTTTTAGGTCGCACGACAGAGGCTTCTTTAAAGGGCACATATGAAGCTGGAGATTGGTTATTGGTAAAAGCTAAAGAATTGGATGTTTATAACAGACCACCAAAAGCTTTAGTTCAAGGACGTGACTTAATCAAGCTAGGATATGAGCCTTCTAAACTTTTTAAAAAATTACTAGCATCAGTCTATAATGAGCAGATTGAAGGACGAGTGTTAACTAAAGAAGATGGTATTGAATTTATAAAAAACTTAAATTAATATTAACTTTAAATTAATAAATATTTAAGTAATATTTATTTAATATTTATTTAAGGCTAGCAAGTGAAAAAAAATGTAATAATCCATAAAATACGTTTGGCACGTTTAGCACACGTACAATGGGTACAACGTGCCAAATCCTTAGTAAATGGTTTCCCAATTAAAGAAGAAGATATACCCTTAACCCCAGATTCTTGTGAGTTTGGTAAATGGTTTTATTCTGATGGGCAAATTCTTTTGGCTATTTTTAACGATAAATCTGTTAAAGAATTAGAAGACTTACATAATCATTTACATGAAGAGTATCTCAATATCTTTAGAATATATTTTGATGTTTCCAATCTCAACTTTTTCTCTAAACTTTTAAATCAAGGCAAGAAGGTTTCAGAAAATGACAAAAATAGAGCGCAAGTCTACTTAAAATCGTTAGAAAAAATTTCAGATACTTTGATTAAGAAGTTAAATATTATGGAGACTAAAATAAATATGGCAGATGAAACAATTTTTGAAAACTATGACTAGATAGTTTTCAAAATTATTCATGATTATTAATTATTCATTTCTTAGAACTTTTAATGGATCTGTTGAAGAGGCTTTTTTCGCAGGGTAAATTGATGAAATCATAACAATAACAATAGCCCCAATAATAATCAAAACAAAATCCAGTAAAGTTAAGTCAACTGGTAACTTTGTAAAACCATAGACATCTTCTGAAAGCTGAATAATTGGAAAGGTAGTTAACACCCACATACCAATAAGTCCTAAGATAGTTCCCAACAAAATCCCAATAAAACCAATAATAGCCCCTAATTTAAAGAAGATGTTTTTAATTTCAGCACTTGTGGCTCCTAGCGTTTTCATAAAAGCAATTTCTGTCCGACGACTCATAACCGTCATGAGTAAAGAAGAGATAATATTTAATGCTGCTACCAAAATGATAAGCAGTAAAACTAAAAAGAGTGCTTTCTTTTCCATTTCCATAGCAGCAAAGAAAGAAGCATTTTGTTCCCACCAACCTTGGAGACGTACACCTTCATATTTGTTAATGCTTTTTAAATAGCTGTTAATACGCTCTATATCAGCCATCGCATTTGCAGAGTATATGTGTATACCATCATAAATAGTTGGGTCACGTTTTAAGACCTTTTGAAAGGCTGCATGGGTTGTGTACATAATGACTTTGTCATAGTTTTTAAGACCAGAACTAAAAGTAGAATCGATAATAAAGCGTTTTTGCGTTGGCATGGTTCCAAAACCAACGGTTTCACCTTTTAAAAAAAGTAAAGTAAGTTTGTCACCATGCTTAAGAAGTGACTCTTCTAAAACGGTTTCTCCTACCACAAGTTTATATTTGCTTGTACTGGAAATTGAGTTTTCGAGTGATTTGTTAAATACTTCATTGATTTTTGCTTCTTGTTTAAAGTCCACACCATAAAGTTGAGAAGCAGAACCACCATAACCACTTTTACTAGCAACATGCGTAATGTAGTAAGGTGAGAAGATTAACTCTGGAAACTTTGTTGAAAGATTAGAAATGAGTTCATCATTAACATTTTGATAGCCAATAGGAATAAGCGTAAGAGGATAATTCATAACAAAAAGACGTTTTTTAAACTCTTTTTGTGTTCCATTCATGATTCCCATAGCAAGCATAAGCACCATAACCCCAGCAGCAACACTGAGTAGAGAGAGAATTGAAGAGATAAAGATAAAAGGATTATCTTTATCATATTTTAGATAATGTTTAATTATCTTGTTTACAAAAATGTTATTTTTACCTGTTGCCATTATGCGTGTAAACTTTCTTGATTATGCAAGAAGACCCTTTTTAGGTCCACTTTGTCCACAACATTGTTTATATTTTTTTCCTGAACCACAAGGACAAGGTTCATTTCTTTTTGGTTTTTTTGCAAAAGTTTGTTCTGCTACTTCAGGCTCTTCATTTGTTTTGGCATTGGCTAAGTCAGCCTCTAGTTCATCTCTCATCGCTTCAAGTTTAGCTTGTTCTTCATTTGGATCTTCAAAGTTAAATTGCACTACTTGCAGTACTTTAATAGCTTCAAACTTAACACGCTCTACAAGACCTATAAAGAGGTTATAAGAGTCTTTTTTATATTCAGTTAATGGGTCTTTTTGGTTGTACCCTCTAAGCCCAATACCTGTTTTCATAACATCCATCTCATAAAGGTGGTCTCTCCATTGTGGGTCAAGAACTTGAAGATAAAGAATTCTTTGTACTTCTGAACGTTGCTCATCATTGAGAGGTTCCATTTTAGCTTCGTAAGTATCTGTAAGAAGTTCTAAAATTAGGTCATGAAGTTCATCATAATCTTTCTCTTTTAAAGTGTCGACCTCAATCCCAATATTAACCTCTTCACGTAAAATATTAATGAGTTTTTCAAGGTTAAAGTCTTCTTCAGCACCACCATTATAGATTTCAGATTCGAGTAAGACATGGTCAACATACTCTAAACGGTTTTCTCTAATTTTAGAATCAATGTCATAGTCTACATCTAAAAGATTATTTCTAAACTTGTAGATAGCCTTTCTTTGTTCACTGGCAATATCATCATACTCTAAGACATGTTTACGAGACTCATAATGCATGTTTTCAACTTTGGTTTGTGCTTTTTCTACTGAACGTGTTACAATTTTTGAATCAATGTATTCACCTTCTTCAACACCTAGCTTATTCATGATATTACGGATTTTATCCCCACCAAAAATTCTTAGTAAGTTATCATCGAGTGAAAGATAAAATTGAGAAGCACCTGGGTCACCTTGACGACCAGAACGTCCACGTAACTGGTTGTCAATACGTCTACTTTCATGTCTCTCTGTTCCCAAAATGTAAAGACCACCAAGCGCTTTAATCTCATCCGTAATTTTAATATCAACTCCACGTCCAGCCATGTTGGTTGCAACGGTTACAGCACCTTTTTTACCAGCTTCCATAATAATCTGTGCTTCATTTTCATGGTTTTTAGCATTTAGGGTGTTGTGAGGAATTTTTGCAGCTTTTAATCTTTGGTGAACCAGCTCAGATTTTTCAATAGAAGCAGTACCAATTAGTACAGGTTGTCCAGAGGTATGTAGTTCTTGAACTTTTTTAGCAACAGCATCCAGTTTCTCTTTTTCTGTATTGTAGATAAGGTCATTCATATCTTTTCTAGCAATGGGTAAGTTGGTAGGAATAGAGAGAACTTCTAGGCTATAGATTTCAGCAAATTCAGTGGCTTCTGTTTGAGCTGTACCAGTCATACCTGCTAGTTTTTCGTAACCTCTAAAGTAATTCTGGTAAGTAATTTCTGCTAAGGTTTGAGATTCATCTTTAACCTCAACACCTTCTTTTGCTTCAATAGCTTGGTGAAGTCCTTCTGAGAAACGACGACCCTCACTTAAACGACCTGTAAATTCATCAACAATTACAATCTCACCATTACGTGATACATAATCAATGTCTTCAACAAAAAGGTATTGGGCTTTCATAGCTTGGTCAAGGTGGTGTGAAAGTGATGCATTTTCAAGTGAGTAAAGGTTTTCTACTTCAAAAAGATCTTGTGCTTTTTGTAGACCTTGCTCTGTCATGACAACTTGCTTGTTTTTTTCATCTACGTAGAAGTCACCAGTTATTTGCTCTGCTTCTCCAGGTTTAGTATCAGCTTTTGCACCTTTTTCCATCTGTAAAGCAATTTTATTGGCTTGTACATAGTGAACGGTGTCACGTTGAACAGGACCAGAGATAATAAGAGGTGTTCTTGCTTCATCAATTAAAATTGAAT
>CACVAR010000346.1 GCA_902727905.1 uncultured Sulfurovum sp.
ACCCCAGCAGCCATTGAGACTAAAATACCTGCTAGGAGTGCGTTTTGAACAAAGTCATATGAGAGTGCTTCTATCATTTAGTATCTCCTACATTATTATTGTCATTTAATTTATTAAACAGTTCAACTTCACAAAAGTGTTGTGTTGGATTACTGCTTGTTGCTGTAAGTCCTGAGACATCATGGTATGAGAGGGTTTTATTGATGTGTACAACTTTATTGGCATACTGCATAATCACAGAAATATCATGACTGACAACAATAATGGTGATGTAAGAGTTGAGTTTTTCAAGTAATTCATAGATCTTTTTTTGTCCTTCAACATCTATACTCGCTGTTGGCTCATCTAAAATTAAAATTTTTGGATGAGCACATAAGGCACGGGCTATCATAACCCTTTGTCTTTGTCCACCTGAGAGTGAGCCAATTTTCTCATTGGCAAACTCTTCCATACCTACTTGGGCTAAAGCACCTAATGCACAGAGTTTTTCTTCTTTAGAATAGCCAAAAAGAGGACGTTTTGTTCCAATGTGACCCATAAGCACAACTTCAATGACTTTAATAGGAAAATCAGTGTTCACATTTGTATTTTGGGGTACATAACCAATCTTAGCTAGATTTTTTTTAGGAAGTTCTCCAAAGGTATGAATGCTTCCATCTTTAACAGAGTTGATTCCTAAAACCAGTTTTAGCAGTGTAGATTTTCCTCCACCATTTGGTCCGATAATGGCTAGAAAGTCGTTTTCTTTAACAGTAAGGTTGACATTTTCTAAGATGACTTGTTTGTCATAAGAGAATGAAAGGTCTTTAATTTCAATGATGGACATGGCAGAACTACTTTTTTTGAGCAATGGCTTTGGCTAACATTTTAAGGTTTTCTGCCCAGTTTGAAGCCAATGGTGAAGCCTTTATAACTTCAATATTTAAACTTTTTGCAATGTTTTTACTTGCTTTATCTGAAAATTCTGGTTGTGTAAAAATAGCGTGAACTTTTTCTTTTTTTGCTTGTTCTATAAGTGCTACTAATGCTTTCATTTTTGGTTCTTTACCTTCAACTTCAACAGGTAATTGTCTTAAGTCATAACGTTTAGCAAAATATCCCCAAGATGGATGAAAAACCATAAAGGCTGAATTTTTAGGGGTATCTTTGAGGATTTCTTGTAGCTCTTTATGAAGTGTATCTAACTCATTTAAATAGGCTTCATAGTTTTTTAAATATTCGGCTTTATTCTCCTCATCTAAAGCCACCAATGTTTCATAAACATTTTTAGCAATAACCTTCACATTAATTGGGTCCACCCAAACATGAGGATCTATTTTTTCATGGGTGTGCTTGTTGTGTCCATGAGCAGTACAAATATGTTTTACATGATATTTTTCCATGCCCCTGGTGCTGTCTACGAAAAGTAGTTTTTTGTTTACGTTTTGGAATCTATAAAGCCATATATTTTCAAACTCTACACCCATAGCAAAATAGACAGTTGCTTTTGAAATGTCTTTCATTTGAGAAGGTTTAGGTTCGTAATCGTGAGGAGAAGAGCCTTTTTCGACTATGACAGTTACATTCACCTGTTCAGCACCTATTTTCTCAACAAAAACTTTTTGAGGGGCGAGGCTAACAGCCACTTCAAGTTTGGCGAAGCTTAGGTTTGTTAGAAGAAATAATAAGAGAAAGAGTTTTTTCATGAGGTATCCTAATTCAAGAAATTTAGGTGGAATAATAGCATAATTTTTTATTTAATAAAAAATAATATATTTAAGAGCTTTTAGCTATAATATCTACCAATTTTATAACCATATATAATATAGTATACAAAGGAAGTTTATGAGCGATGAGTTTGACGAAAATTTAGACATACAAACTGTAAAAATTGAAGAGAGTATGAAAGGTTCTTACCTTGACTACTCTATGTCAGTTATTGTTGGACGTGCCTTACCTGATGCACGTGATGGCTTAAAACCTGTACACCGAAGAATACTTTATGCGATGAATGAATTAAACCTTTCTCATAGAGCTGCTTATAAAAAGTCAGCAAGAATTGTTGGTGACGTTATTGGTAAGTATCACCCACATGGTGATAATTCAGTTTATGATGCTTTGGTTCGTATGGCACAAGATTTTTCATTAAGAGCACCTCTTGTTGATGGTCAAGGAAACTTTGGTTCAGTTGATGGTGATAATGCAGCTGCGATGAGATACACCGAAGCACGTATGACAAGTCTTTCAGAAGAGTTACTTCGTGATTTAGATAAAGATACAGTAGATTTTACGCCTAACTACGATGACTCTATGTCTGAGCCTGATGTTCTTCCCTCTCGTGTACCTAATTTACTTCTAAATGGTTCATCTGGTATTGCTGTAGGTATGGCGACAAATATTCCTCCTCATCGTATGGATGAGCTTATTGAAGCACTTTTACACATACTTGATAATCCTTCTTGTGATGATTCTGAACTTCTTTCTATTGTTAAGGGACCTGATTTCCCAACAGGTGGTATTATCTTTGGTAAGAAAGGTATTACTGATGCTTATACTACAGGTAGAGGGCGTATTAAGGTACGGGCTAAGACCCACATAGAAGAGAAGAAGAGTAAAGAAGTAATTGTTGTAGATGAACTTCCTTATCAGGTAAACAAGTCTCGTCTTATTGAAAATATTGCACATTTAGTACGTGACAAGCAAATTGAAGGTATTTCAGAGATTCGTGATGAGTCTGACCGTGAAGGTATGCGAATTGTTATTGAGCTTAAGCGTGATGCTATGTCTGATATTGTTTTAAACAATCTCTTTAAGCAAACAAGTATGCAAAATACTTTTGGAATTATTATGTTGGCAATTGCGAACAAAGAGCCTAAAATTTTTAAACTTCGTGAGATGCTTGAGCTTTTCTTACGTCATAGAAAAACAGTTATTATTAGAAGAACTATTTTTGATCTTGAAAAAGCAAAAGCAAGAGCGCATATTTTAGAAGGTCTAAAAATTGCTGTTGATAATATTGATGAAGTTATTCGTATCATTAGAGAGAGTGAAGATACTGAGACAGCTAAAACTGCCTTGATGCAAAACTTTTCTCTTTCAGAAATTCAATCTCATGCAATTTTAGAGATGAAACTTAGAAGACTTACAGGTCTTGAAGTTGAAAAGATTGAGAATGAGTTAAAAGAGCTTTATGCACTTATTGAGTACTTAGAGTCAATCTTAAAGAGTGAAGATATTCTTAATGGTATTATTGTTGATGAATTGAAAGAGATTGGTAATGCCTTTAAGTCGGAAAGACGTACAGAGATTATTGATGACTACGATGACATTGATGTAGAAGATTTAATTCCAAACGAGCCAATGGTTGTTACCATTACACACCGTGGATATATTAAACGTGTTCCTGTAAAACAGTATGAACAGCAGAAACGTGGTGGGAAAGGTAAGATTGCTGTTACTACGCATGATGATGACTTTATAGAACAGTTTTTTATTTCTGCTACCCATGATACCTTGATGTTTGTAACGGATATGGGGCAGCTTTATTGGTTGAAAGTTTATAGAATTCCAGAGGGTTCAAGAACAGCAAAAGGTAAGGCCGTTGTGAATCTTATTAATCTTAAGAAAGATGAAAAGATAATGTCTATTATTCCTACGACTGATTTTGAAGAGGACAAAGGTTTAGCCTTTTTTACTAAAAACGGTATTGTTAAACGTACTAACTTAAAAGAGTATTCAAACATTAGAACCAATGGTGTCAGAGCAATTAATTTAGACGAAGATGATGAAATTGTAACAGCTAAAATTGTATTACCTGAAACACAATGGCTTTTTGTAACGACTAAAAAAGGTCAATGTATTCGATTTAAAGTAGAAGATGCAAGAGAAATTGGACGTGTTGCACGTGGTGTTGCTGCGATTAAATTTAAAATAGAGGGTGACTTTGTTTGTGGTGCAACAACCATTGAGAATGAAGAATCAGAATTACTAATGCTAAGTGAAAAAGGTATTGGTAAGCGTACAACAGCATCAGAGTATAGAGAACAGAGTCGTGCAGGTAAAGGGGTTATTTCTATGAAACTCTCTACAAAAACTGGTGATGTTGTTGGTGTTGTACTTGTAGAAGATGACAAAGATATGATGTGTCTTACTTCTGTAGGTAAAATGATACGTGTTGACATGGAAACCATACGAAAAGCAGGGCGTAATACTTCAGGTGTTAAAGTGGTTAATGTTGAGAAAAAAGACATTGTTGTGAGTATGGCAAAGTGTCCTAAAGAAGAGGCAGAAGATCCAGATGTTGTTAATGAAGAAATTTTAGACGACAATAACGAAGAAAAATAGTTCCATTTTTCTTTTCGATTTTTCTATCTATGGGCTTAGTTAACCTAAGTCTAAAATTTAATTTTTCACAATTACTCCCCTTTTTTATGCTTAAGTTATATTTATTATTTGTTTAAATAATGAAGATTAAACACACTTTTTATAAAATAAAAACACTTACAAACAGTTATAGAATAGCGAATGTAAACTTTTGTTAATTATTATTAGTAACGAGAATGGTTATCATTGAAATTAGTGATTTTTTTATCACATTTTAAAAAAAACTTAAAAAAGTATTGTAATAGAATTTAATATTTGTCATAATATTCTTATAAAGGGACTAACCTAAAGGAGAGAGACGAATTATGAAAAGAAAACTTTTAACCACAACTTTATTATCAATGTCATTGTTGTCATTTAATGTATCTGCAGGAAGTAAGATGAAATGTACAGGTACAAATTGCTTTGTTGACCTTTCTGGTCTTTCACCTGCAAAACAGGAAGTAGTTAGTACTAAGAAGTCTAGCTCTCAAGAAAGCTATAGTACTGTAATCCTTGATGATATTGAGACAATTATCTTTACTAAATATGTTATGAGTAATGATGAAGTAGCAGAATATGATTTGGAGAATATTTTACACAATAGAAGTCTACCTACATTAAATGAAGAAAATTTGCCAAATTCTGATTATTTTTGTGAAGATAATTTAAAACCTGTTATGGTTGAAAACATGGCAAATACTTATGAGTGTGCTTAAAGATTGAACTCCCACTGTCCTATTAGTGAGTCTGATCGACTCACGCTACTAAAAAAGCCAACTTCCTCTTAAAACTTTAAAAATAAAACTTTAAAAGCATAGACTCACACCCATTTTGTTAAAATAACATCAAAGAATAAAAATTAAAATATTTGATTATACTATAATGAGATATTTAAGCGAAAAAGGACATATGTGAAACAGTATAATGTAGCTGTTGTTGGGGCAAGTGGTGCCGTTGGAGAAGAGTTATTTAGAGTTTTAGAAGAAGTTAAATTCCCTATAGCAGATCTTCTGCCATTAGCAAGTGCTAATTCTGCTGGAAATGTAATTGAATTCGCTGGAGATGAGTATAGAATCGAAGAATTAACTGAAGAAGTTTTTCAAGGACGGGATATAGATATTGCTTTCTTTTCAGCTGGTGGTAGTATCTCTGAAAAGTATGCAAAATATGCTGTTGAGTCTGGTGCTGTGGTTATTGATAATACTTCACACTTTAGAATGATAGATAACGTGCCTTTAGTTGTACCAGAAGTTAATCCTGAAGACATTGAGTTATGGGAAGAGACAGGGATTATTGCAAATCCTAACTGTTCTACAATTCAGATGGTGCAACTACTTAAGCCACTACATGATCTTTATGGTATTAAGCGTGTGGATGTTTCAACTTACCAAGCTGTTTCAGGTGCAGGTAAAGCAGGTATGGAAGAGTTAGTACAACAAATGCAAGACTTTTTTGCCTTTAAACTAGGAGATACAAAAGCAGAAGCATTTGCCCATCAGATTGCCTTAAATGTCATTCCTCATATCGATGTACCACAGGAGAATGGTTATACGAAAGAAGAGATGAAAATGGTTAATGAAACAGGTAAGATTATGCACACAGAGTTTGCTGTTTCTGCTACTTGTGTTCGTGTTCCTGTACTTCGCTCTCATTCAGAGGCTATCACCATTACTTTTGAAGATGATGTAGATGTTTCAGTGGAAGAAGCACGTAGAGTATTAGGTGAATTTGAAAATGTTACTGTTATTGATGATATTGAAAATAATGAATATCCTATGCCAATGACAGCAACAGATACAGATGAAACTTATGTTGGAAGAATTAGAAAAGATATCTCGTCTCCAAATATTTTACATATTTGGGGTGTGGCAGATCAAGTGAGAGTAGGAGCAGCAACAAATGCTGTACGTATTGCTCAAAAGTGGATGAAATTAGAGGCTTAAGATGGCAGATAAAGATTGTAAAAATCAAGAGATAGAAGAAAGAATTAAAATAGATAGAGCTAATAATAGTCTAATAGAAAGTCTTTTTGAAGGTGCTATCTGGCGTAGTAGATTTATTGTGATTTTTGCAGTTATTTTTGGTCTACTTGGGGCGATTGTACTTTTTGTTGTTGCCTCAATGGATATTTGGAATGTTGCTGTTTATACATTTAATACCATTATAACACATGCCCATCCAGAAAATTTTCATGAAGATATTGTTGCAGGGATTATAGGGGCTGTTGATCTCTATTTAATTGCTGTAGTTATGTTTATTTTTTCTTTTGGTATTTATGAGTTGTTTATTTCAGAGATAGATGAAGCATCGGGTAGTAATGGTAGTCAAATATTAGCCATTCATTCACTCGATCAACTCAAAGATAAGATTGCGAAAGTTATTGTTATGGTTTTAGTAGTAAACTTTTTTCAAAGAGTTTTACATACAAAGTTTACTACACCAGTAGAGCTATTGTATTTTGCGTTATCAATTACAGCATTGTCTGTAGGATTATATTTTTTAGGGAAAGTAGGTAAAAAAAGTGAGTAAAATTTTTGTAGATGCCTGTCTAGGCAAAGAGACACCATACACTCCAGTATGGATGATGAGACAAGCAGGAAGATATCTTCCTGAGTACATGAAAGTGAGAGCAGAGGCAGGAGACTTTTTAAGTCTTTGTCATGATCCTGAAAAAGCTGCTGAAGTAACCATTCAGCCCTTAGACATCGTTGGTGTTGATGCTGCTATTTTATTTTCAGATATTTTAGTTATTCCTGATGAGATGGGAATGGATTTAGAGTTTATTAAAGGTTTTGGACCAAAGTTCAATGACCCACTTACTTGTCAAGCTGATTTAGATAGATTAATTGGTGGTGAAGAAGCTGCCAATAAATTAACCTATGTATATGACACTATTAAATTACTTAGAAAACAGCTTGATGAGCGTGGTGATGAGATAGCATTAATAGGCTTTACTGGTGCTCCTTGGACACTTGCTACTTATATGATAGAAGGTCAAGGTACTAAGACCTATAATCTTTGTAAAAAACTTATGTATTCAAACCCAGAGTTTTTACATAATATTTTAAGAGAAGTAACTGAAGTTGTAAAATATTATATGGAAAAGCAAATTGAAGCTGGTATTGATGTAGTACAAATTTTTGATTCATGGGCAGCTGCAATTGAACCTGGTAAATATGATGAGTTTTCATGGAAATACATGGTAGAGGTTGCTGATCATTTAAAAGCTAAATATCCTGATACGCCAATTATTATGTTCCCTAAAGGGGTAGCATCATTTATTGAACGTGGATTAGTTTATGGAAACTTTGATGTGTTTGGTGTAGATTGGGGAACACCTATGGCATTGGCAAAAGAGCATCTTGGAGACAAGTATGTACTTCAAGGAAATATGGAGCCATGTAGACTTTATAGTAAAGAAGCGACGACAGCTTGTGTAGAAGCCATTCAAGAGATTATGGGTACAAAGAGACATATCTTTAACTTAGGTCATGGAATTCTTCCAGATGTACCTGTAGAAAATGCTAAGCACTTTGTTTCAGAGTGTCAAAGAGTTTCTAAGCGCTAGTCCTTTTGGTAAGCTTGAAAAAGCTTACCAAATTATTTACTTCTTTTATTTTTAACGTGGAACATAAACCTTCTGTCCAATACGTAAAGTAGATTTCTTATTTTTAATATCAGGGTTTGCATTAACAATCTTTTGTACTTTCCCTGTTGTTCCATAAAACTTTTTTGAGATGTAAGCTAAACTGTAGCCACTTTTAACAGTAACAAATCTTCTTGTTTTATTTTTTGGAAGATAAGGAACAATAATTTTTTGTCCTAGTCTAAGACTACTTTTAGCACTTTTTAGACTTTTATTTGCACGTATAATTCTTTTAAAATCCATTGAGTTTCCATAGTATCTTTGAGCAATTAAGTTTAAGGTATCACCTTTTTTTATGGTAACAATTCTTGGTTTTCTTTTTACAATTGTTGATTCTATTTTTTTGGGTACTATCTTCTTTTCGACTACTTTTTCTTTAACGACTTTTTCAGGAATAGCTTTTTTAACTATTACTTTCTTTTCTATTGTCTTTGTTTCTATTACTTTTGGTGCTTCTACTTTTGGTGCTTCTACAACTTTTTCTATGACAGGAGTAATTTCTTTTTCTTCAATTTTCTTAGAAGGTACTGTGGTTTGAATTGTTTTTGGGAGAATATTAGTATTTTTAATTTCTTCTTGAGGAGAGGTTGTTTTAGGTGTTAATTCTTGAGCAAGTTCTTCAGTATAAACTGCTACTTTTTTTGTTGGTTCAACTACTTCTTTAGAAGGAAATACCTCTTTAATTGTATGTACTTGTACATTATTTTTCACTTCTTGTTTAGGAAGTTCTTCTTGACTAACTACTAACTCTTTACCTTCTGCTTTATTCTCTACCATAGGAGTAACTTTAAGAGAGTTATCGATTGTGTCCTTATTACTACTGAAAGTCTTAAATCCAAAATATCCAACTATAATTACAGCTGATACACCCAGTAGTGGAAAGAAAATTGGTCGTTTAGGATTATTTTCGTTTGTTTCAGTTTTTTCATTATATTCTTCTTCAAAATGAAAACTTTCTTCTTCTGGTTCAGAACCTTCTAATCGTTTTACTATTTCCATAAACGCTTCTTTTTACTGTTGACTCTATTTAACATGTTCATTATCCCTATAAACCTTTTTTTAAATTATAACAACAAAATAGAAGGGAACGCAAGAAGCTTGTGAATTTTCTTTAGACATTTGGTTAGAATACGATATGAAAACGGTAAAATATAATATAATTCACCAAAATATCTTAACATGGTATGAAGAACATGGACGAGTAACCCTTCCATGGAGAAATACTAATAGTCCTTATGAAATTTATTTATCAGAGATAATGCTTCAGCAAACGCAGGTTAAAACAGTACTTGAACGTTTTTATTTTCAGTTCTTAGAGAAGTTTCCTACCTTAAAAGATGTTGCCGATGTAGCAGTAGATGATGTTTTAAAAGCTTGGGAAGGCTTAGGCTATTATACACGTGCTAGAAACTTACATAAAACAGCCATAGAGACAAAAGGAATACTTCCTAATAATGCAGAAGCCTTAGAAAAGCTTTCAGGAATTGGTAAGTCTACAGCTCATGCTGTTGCATGTTTTGCTTTTGATGAAGCACTTCCTATATTGGACGCGAATGTAAAACGTATTCTTTACCGATTTTTTGCTGTAAAATCTTGTAATGATAAAAAGTTATGGGAATTGGCTTACAAGCTTTATGATAAAGATAATACCTATATTTATAATCAAACCATGATGGATATTGGTTCAGCCATTTGTACGCATAAAAACCCTCTTTGCAATACTTGTCCATTTGAATCACTTTGTCAAGGTAAAGAGAATCCATTGCTTTACCCTGAAAAGAAAAAGAAACAAAAAAAGCCTATTAGAAAGCGTACTTTAGTTATATATCATAAAGAAAATAGATACGTTTTAGCACAAAATTCAGAACGTTTACTCTCTGGGCTATGGGCTTTTAAACAAGAAGAAGATTTTAAAGTGAATGATTATATGACAGAACTCGGTGAATTTAAACAGCACTATACACACTTTACTTTGGAAGCCTCTGTCGTGTTACTCTCTTGTGAAGAGCAAGAGAATTATTTTACCATAGATGAAATTCATGACTTAGCTTTAAGTGGTGCAGATAGAAAAGCTTTGGCTCTATTGGAGATGCATTGTCAGTAAAACCAGCAAAAACTTTAGTCTTTGAGTTGCCATCTCCAAGAGAACAGTGTCCTATAGCTTGTTTACATTGCATTCATAAAAACGTAGAGAAGTCCAACTATGAACCATTAAGTCATGAAGAGATAGTAAAAATTTTAAAAGATGGACGTGATATGGGGATAGAGTTTCTAAATATCTATCCTCATGATGATGAAATATCTTTAGACCCTATACATGCTCTTCCTTATGTAAAGCTAGGTCATGAATTGGGGTATAAGGTTAAAACAGTAAGTAGTGGAACAAATGCAGAAGGGATTAAAAGGCTTCTTCCTTATTTATACCGTATAGCACTTTCAGTGGATGCTATGAGCGTTAGAGCTTATACTTCAATGCGACATGAACGTTTTCATGATGGTCTGTTAGCAAGTATAAAAGTTGTTGAAGCGTATAAAAAAGAGCATACTTTAAAAGCAACAGCATTGGTAGTGGTTAACAGAGAGACATTAGGGCATGTTGAAGAGGAAGTTGAGTCTATTTATCAATTGGATATTTTTAACAAAATTAAAGTACTTGAAATGCTTCCCATTGGTACGGCAAAGAGTTTGTCTTATCAAGAGCTTGATTCTAAAGAGCATTTAGATAAGTTAGCAGTTTTACGTGCCAAGTATGAAAAGAAAGTAGACATAGGTACACCTTTATGGCGTGTACGAAAAGAACAACAACGTGGTTGCCAATTAGGGTATAAAGATTTAGTTATAGGTCCACATGGACAGCTTTCAGGTTGTTCTTTACTATTTTATTTGAATAATTTGGTTGGTAACATACGAGGTTACAAAAGTGTTGCTGAAGCATGGGAAAAAGCTTTTGACTTTTTTAGACATAAAGAGAATTTTCAAGTAGAAGATATTTGTCGAAGTTGTGAGTTTTATAAACATGATTTATGTTGGGGTGGTTGTGGGGCTAGGTCACTAATATTTGGTGCTAAAAAAGAGTTGACACGCTCTTGTGGCATAAAAAGTGCTGAGCACTCTAAAGAGCTTTATGAAGAGTACTTAAAGTCTGAGAAACATCTTACTTTTTTAACACCTACTAAAACTTAGTCTGATACCTGACAGATAAAAAAGTCTGTTGAAACTTTTTCCATGAATTCATTTATGAGGCTTGAGCTAAAGAAAATATCAACATTGTCTCGGCATAAAACAGTTAGGTTAAAATGTTTATTTTGAAGATAGCTAATGATGTCATCATTAAAGACACCGTCACCTTCAAGAAATGTTCCTTCTAAATCTAATGCATTTTTATAGTTATTGAAAGTTTCCATTTTTTGTTCTCTTAAAACTTTATTCATCTCAATGTCTAACTCTTGTGTTAGGGGTTCGACTATGAGGTAGTCTTGCGTGGTAACCAATGGGTCAAGCATGTATCGATAGTTGTGAATAAGTTCAATTTTTGCTTCTGGAAATATATGTTTTATCCACATCAAATAAGGTTGGAACTTATCTTCTAAGTCTATGGTAAAAGCAATATCCTGAGTAGTGCTTTCTTTTTTAATAATCCAATAAGTATAAGGAGTCTCTTCAATGAGCTGACTACTCAATTCATCATGGTATTGCGTTAAAATTAATGTCCCTTCTATTTGGGGTATTAAAGTATTGATTCTATCTATTGTGTCATTTTCATAGACAAAGATAGCATGTTCATTTTCAAGATGTAAATTGTCTAAATGCTCTTCAATTTTTTCTTTGATTTTATCTTTATCTACAATACTTTCAGAAATTTTTTCATCAGGAAGAAAGTAGTCAGGAACTTCAAAAAGAGGTACTTCATGAACAAAGAGTACTTCTAAAAGTGTGTCGTGTTCATTGGCAAAGCTCACTCCTTTTTGAAGTAGGCTTTCCATGTTCTCTAAATCATTTAACAAAATGACAATGCGTTTAAATGGATGTTGCATAATTTACTCCTTACATAAGCATAATAAATTATAACATCTTTAAGTAAATGAAGGGTAAATGTATTTAACGAAACCTTTTCCCATTTAAAACAACAAATAAAACAGGTAAATAGAGTAAGTTAAGTACGGTTCCCCATAAGAGTCCAAATCCTAAAGCAATTGCCATAGGCTGGAAGATAACAGCCTGACCAACAGGAAAAAAGATAAGCGTAGCTAGACCAATAAGCGTTGTAATACTCGTTAAAATAATAGGTCTAAAACGTTTACTGGCTAAGTTATAGAGTTCTTCTATGTTATTTGCCTTTTTTAAGTTCATCATCATAATAATTCCATCATTTATAACAACCCCAGCCAGTCCTAACATACCAATAATGGAAGATAAACTAAGGTTTACACCTAAGAGAAAATGTCCTACTAAAACCCCCATGAAAGCAAAAGGAATAACGGACATCATCATAAAGGTTTCTCTAAAGGAATTAAAGAGGTAGAGTAAGGAGAGCATAATGAGAACAATGGCTAAAAGTGAAGCAGCCATCATGTCTTGTTTAAGTGCTTGTTGTTTCTCTTTTTCGCCTTTAAACTTTAGTTTGATTCCAGCATTTTTCATTTCATCTAAAAGGGGTTCAAGTTTTTTAAGGGCTTCTCCTGAGGTAAGGAGTTTTTCATCTACATTCGCATAGATGTAGAAGTTTTTTTCTCCAAACTCTTTGGTGATTTTCTCAAAAGATTTTAAAGTTTGAAACTCTACAACTTGTTTAAGAAGTACTCGACCATTATCACCTAAGTCCAATTCAAAGTCTTTGAGTGCTTCTATGGAGTCTTTATTTTTACTACGTACACGCATCTCTAGTAAATCTGTTGTATCAAAAGCTATGGCAACTTTTCGTTCTAGGTACATGGAAGAGAGGAGTTGCCCTAATTTTTGCTCATCAAGTCCTAAGGATTCTCCATAATTATTGACTTTGAGCTTCAGTTCACTAATTCCAAATTTAATCCCATCATCCACGGAAGCTATTCCTTGCATGCTTAAAAGTGCTTCTTTTAACTTTTTCATATACGCCATAACTTTTGTGTTGTCATCAGAGATAAGTCCTATTTTAATGTCCGATTTAATAGGACCTACTTTTTTCTCAACAATGTCTATGTCACTAAGGTTAAAGCGTTCTTTATAGTTCTGCTCTTTCAAAAAGGTACGTAACTCTTTAGAAATAATAGCTGATTTTTTTTCACGTACACGGTTGGTTTCATCATAATAGAAACTTAAAACAGGTGTAATGAATTCATCCACAAAGTTTTGGGCTACCAGTTTGTTCAGTTCTATTTTTATTTCTCCCACATAGGGGTACTTTTCACTGTTACCAGCACTGTCTTTTCTCGAACCTGATGTAGCACCAATGTGTAAGATTTGAAATCTTTCTTTTTGAGCATAGAGGTCAGCTTCTATGGTTTTAAGTATGGTATTGGTCTCTTCTGTTGAGGTGTTAACATTGGCTTTTAGGGCTAAGTTAATGGTCGTAGAGTCAAACTTTGGAAACATTTTAAACTTACTCTCTTTGACTGCGAAGAAAGTCACAAGAGGAACGACGATGAGAAAGAGTAATAAAAAACTCTTTTTAAAATGAATTAAGTAGTGAATAATCCAGCTATAAATTCGGTTGGCTTTTTCCCAAGATAGAGGTTTGCTTTTTTTACTTAAAATGTGTGAAGCATGAATGGGTAAAAAAACAAAAGACTCAATGAGTGAAGCGAAAACCAAAACAGAAACGGTAATGGGAATAAGCATCATTACTTGTCCCAGTGTTCCTTGTATCATGAGGGCTGGTATAAAGGCAAAAAGTGTGGTCAAAGAAGCAATGGTGACCGGTTTAAACATCTCTTTTGCACCAATAAGCGCAGCTTCTTTAGGCTCTTTTCCAGCTTCTATATGCTGTTGAATGTTTTCACTAACGACAATGGCATCATCAACAATGATTCCTAAAGCGAGTAAGACACCAATCAATGAAATGATGTTGATACTATAGCCAGACAAGTAGAGATAAAAAGCACCAATGACAAAAGAGGTAGGAATTCCAAGTGAAATAACCAAGGACATACGAGAGTTAATAAGCACAAAAACCAAAAGTGCAATTAAAATAACGCCTAGGAGAATGTTGGAAACAACAATATTGAGTCTATCTTTGATTTTTTCTGAATTGTCATCATAGATGAGGTAGTCCAGTTTCGTTTCATTTTGTTTTTTAATCTCAGTTACTTTTTGAGTAATTTTTTTTGAGATTTCAAGGGCATTTCCTTCACTACTCATGTTGACCAGTAAACTAATGGCATCAGTATTGTCAACTGAGAAAAGTGTGGCAGCATCTTCATAGCGTTTCTCTACATTAGCAATGTCTTTGAGATAAATCCATTTACCTTGCACCATAATTTGACTTTCTAACATAGCAGGGGCTGTTTTCTTACCATTGTAGGTAGAGACATAGTAATGCCCACCTTTACTGTCTTCTACTTTTCCAATGGGGTAGATGTAAGAGAGTCCTTGTACAGCTGAGACTACGCTGTTCTCATCAATGCCAAGTGCTTTAATCTTTTCTGAATTGAGGCTAATGTCATAATAGATGTCAGCATCACCATAAATAATAACTTCAGAAACATGTTTAATAGTTGAGATTTTTTCTTCTAAACGTTCTGCAGCAGCTATGAGTTCGGCTTGGTTGTTACTAGGAGAGGTAATGGCAATTTCCATGAGAGCTTTTCGACTACCTGCTTTAAGTACCTGTACTATAGGGTCATTCATGTCTTCAGGTAAGTACTGTTTTGTAATGGCAATGGCATCTTTTATTTCATTGGCTGTATTGTATTTGTCTACACGTTTTTCAAGCTCTAAAATCATGGTAAAAGCTGCAGGAGAGACCACAGTAGACATCTCTTTTATACCATCTATGTTTTTGATTTCATCTTCAATCCGTTTGACAGCCATTTTGTCTAAGATATCTATGGATGCTCCCGTATAGCCACCTGAAATAGAAAT
>CACVAR010000347.1 GCA_902727905.1 uncultured Sulfurovum sp.
GTATTAATATTGTTTATTTTCTTTACTTATGAAGTATAGATATTACTAATAACATTTAGAAAAGATGATTTGTTTAAAAATTGTGTTAAAATGTGTAGGGTTGGAGAAAAATAACTAAATTCTTTAGAAAATTTGATGGAAATTATAGCTTATAATTAACACTTAATTTATTTTTACTTATAATACTCCCAATTATCTAAAAAAAGTAAAACGGATAAACGTTGATTTTTTTGATGAAAAACGATAGAAAAGGAAAGGTATGAGTACAAGACGTGACTTTATGGGAATGGCCTTAGGAGGTTTTACAGCTGTAGGTGCTGTTGGTGGACTTTATGCTGCTAAACGCACATGGGATCCATTACCAAGTGTAACAGCTGCTGGATCTACAATCATAGATTTAAGTGAGGCAAAAGAGGGCGAACCAATGACTGAAAAGTGGAGAGGTAAGCCTATTTTTGTATTGAAAAAAACAGCAGAGATGCCAGCTCATGATAGAGATGTTGTTGTGGATGGAGCAAGATATCATGTATCTATAGCACTTTGTACTCACCTAGGATGTATTCCAGCATATAAAAAAGCTGATCAAACATTCTTTTGTGCATGTCATGGAGGTGTTTTTGATACTTCTGGTACAAACTTACCTGGTTTACCACCACCAAGTCCACTGGAAATTCCACCATTCGCTATTGATGGAAACACATTAGTTCTTGGTTCTGAAGGTCCTGAGTATCTTGAGATGAAAAAAAATAACTTAGTTGTGTAAGGGGAGAAAATGGCAAAAATTGATGAAAACGCTAAACCATTCTCGAAGCAATGGTTAGACGACAGACTTGCATTAACTACGGTTATGAAAGTTTTAAATACTGAGTACTGGATTCCTAAAAACATTAACTTCTTATGGGCAATGGGAATGATTCTTGCTGCTACATTTGGTGTTTTAGTAATCTCAGGAATTTTCCTTTTAATGTATTATGTACCAACAGTTGAAGGTGCATTTGACTCTGTTAACTACACCATTATGACAGAAGTTGGTTATGGTTGGTTGTGGCGACACATGCATGGTATTGGTGCTTCTTTAGTATTCCTTATTATCTACATTCACTTGTTTACGGGAATTTACTATGGTTCATACAAACGTGGTCGTGAGATGATTTGGATTTCAGGAATGTTACTGTTTGTACTTTTCTCTGCTGAAGCATTCTCTGGATATATGTTACCATGGGGGCAGATGTCTTACTGGGCTGGTATGGTTATTACTAACTTATTCTCAGGTGGTTCATTAGAAGCTTATGGTCTTGTTGAGTGGATTCGTGGAGATTATGTTCCTGGTCAAGCATTCTTAGGTCGTTTCTTTATGTTACACGTATTTCTTTTACCATTGATAATTATTGGGGCTATTGTGTTTCACTTTGCAACACTTAGAATTCCACATGTTAACAACCAAGATGGTGAAGAGATTGACTTTGATGAAGCAGCAGCTTTATGGAAAGCTGGTATGAAGAAAGAGTCTAAAGTTATTCCATTCTCTCCAGTATTCTTATCTAAAGATGTATTTGTAATGGCTATATACTTCATTCTATTCTTCTACTTGGTATTTTTCCACTTCAATTTTGCGATGGATCCTGTAAACTTTGACCCAGCAGATGGTCTTAAGACACCAGCACATATTTACCCAGAGTGGTATTTCCTATGGTCATATGAAATTTTACGTCCATTCTCTAAAGATGTTGGTTTAATTGCGTTTGCAATTTCTCAGGTAGCACTTTTTGCACTACCATTTATAGATAGAAGTCCAAATGTAGCTCCTGCTAGTAAAAGAGGACTCTTTAAATATTGGTTCTGGGCACTAATTGTGATTATGATTGCATTAACAGCATTAGGGAAATTACCACCAACTGATCCATTATTTGCTGCAATGGGGTTTGTGTTTGCCGTAGCATTCTTACTTATGGGACCAGCACTCTTCATTATTACGAAGTTTGAGAAAAAAATAGAGGAAGGAGCATAATATGAAAGAATTAAAGGTATTAGGCGTTGTTGTATTCTTTTCACTATTGACATATTATCTAGTTGAGCCATATGCTCACCACGCAATGCATGCAAAATATGATGCACAAGGAAATGAGATTAAAATAGAGTCTCATGATTTTGTTTATGATGGTACTACTGAAATCACAGCAGCAAAAAGAGCTGTGTCTGATTTAGAGTATAAACTTGGAAAAGAAGAAGATGCTGCTTTAAAGGCATCTTTAGAGAAAAAAATAGCAGCTGCTCAAGATGTTCAGAGTAAAAAAGAGACTTTCTGGAAAGAAGTAGCGACTATTGCACAACTTAAAGGTGATGCAAAAGCTGGTGAAGCTGGATTTGCTTCATGTACAGGTTGTCACAATGGTTTAAACATGAACATGGGTGGTGTTATTCCTCCTAAGTTAGACCATGCAGGTGCAATTTATGATGAAAATTATCTAATAGCACTTCTTAAAGATCCTGCAATGGCGTCAAATGTTGATCATAAATATACAGATACAATGATGCACCCAATGGGTTCTATTAAAGGGACAATGTCTCATCAGCAGATTGCAGATGTTGTGGCATACATGAAAGCACATAAAGCTGCTGAACCAACAGCAAAAGTAGCTTTTGAAGAGGCATGTATGCGTTGTCATGCTATGCGTTATGACAAGTTAACCCAGTTAGGTGATACACCAAAAACTAAGGCTAGCATTAAAACAGGTTACGACATTGAAGCAATGAAATATGCGCAACAAGTAGCTGAAGAACAAGAAAAGTTAGCAACATACATGGGGAAACTTCCACCAGATTTGTCTATGATTATTCGTGCACGTTCGGATCACTTTATGGAGACTTTCATAGAAGATCCACAAACTCAGTTACCAGGTACATCTATGCCTAGAGTTGGACTTAACCAAGAAGGTTATGACAAAGTACATCAGTACCTTATGGACATTGGTGATCCAAGTAAACCAGCACGTGA
>CACVAR010000348.1 GCA_902727905.1 uncultured Sulfurovum sp.
CTCAGTCAGAAGCAAAAGGTACGCAAGTATTTATAGCTGCTTCAGGTGCTGGGCATTTAGCAGGAACAATTGCAGCAGCAACAATAAAACCTGTTTTGGGTGTGCCAATTGATAGTGAGATAGTAAAAGGTGAAAATACTCTTTCTGGTATGGTAATGAGACCAGTAGGAATACCAGTTGGTACATTGGCTACTGGTAAACTGGGGGCAGTTAATGCTGCTTATTTAGCCATTCAGATTATGGCACTTCAAGATGATGAACTAAAAGTAAAACTTCAAGAAGACAGAGTCAGTAAAGCTAAAAAAGTTGAACTTGATTCTTCTACTGTTGAAGTAATTTTGTAGGTTCGATTTTATCGAACATGAATAAAAGGTAAAAGATGGAACTCCAGTTAAAAAATATAGGGATGATTAAAGAAGCGAATGTTAAGCTTGATGGTCTTACTGTTATTGCTGGGGAGAATGATACTGGTAAGAGTACTGTTGGGAAAGTTTTTTATGTTTTAGTAAAAGGTATGAAGTTATTTGTATCAGAGTGGAAAGAAAAAAATGCTGAAAATTTATCTACTAGTTTATTAGCAGTTTATTTTTTGTTATTTAAAAAAACAAAACTAGAAAATAATGCTTCCATGCTCTTTAAAGATAAAGAAGATGAATTAGTTGAATTAAAAGGACAAGATTATACTTCTGATAAAGATCATACTCATGGAGTTTCTTTTTGCAAGAAGACAAAAATAGAAGATATCGTATTTTTGGAAACTCCATTAGTATGGAGTTTTACGGATTTCTTTAGAGATATAGCACAAGTTGAATCTCAAATGAATATTAAATTAGATTACCCATATCTAATGAAAGATTTAACCTTTAAGTTACATATTAAAAATGCATCAAATGGACTTGATATTAGAGATAAAGTAATTCCTTTAATGGGTGGAGAATTTAAAAAAGATGAGGTGGGTCGTTATTATTTTGATAAAAATGGGCAACGAATAGAACTGGTGAATACAGCAACAGGTATTAAATATTTTGGAATTTTTCAAGTTTTATCTCAAAATAATTATTTAAATAAAGATACGGTACTTGTTTTAGATGAACCAGAAGTACATCTGCACCCAAAATGGCAATTAAAAATGGCAGAATTAATTGTTGACTTAGTAAAAAATGGTATTAAAATTCTAGTAAATTCTCATAGTCCGTACATGATAGAAGCTTTACAAAGATACGGAGAGTTATCAGAAATAAACGCAGACTTTTATTTAGCAGAAGATGCTTATATTAAAAAAGAAAATGATAGTAACTCAGAAACTCTTGCTAAGATTTTTGAAAAATTATCAGAACCTTTTGATGTATTTGAAGAGATGGAGAGTGAGCGATTTCAGAATGGCTGAGATATTATATGCTTTAAATAATAGTTATCAGTCATATTTTTCTTCTTTTAAAGAAACTAGTTTAGACAACCATGATAAAGATAAGCCTATTGAGTATCTTTGTTATGATGAAACTCAAAAAGTAATTAATTTTGATAAAATTATTGAAGATAAATATCCTGACCCTTATACTAGACCACAGGCATTTGATGCTTTGTATATTAATAATACAAATATTTATTTAATTGAATTTAAAAATCAACGGAAACCAAGTAACTCAGAGGTTACGGGGAAATTAACTGATGGAAAAAAAGAATTAGATAAAATATTAGGGCTAATAAATGTACAAAAAGAAGATTATAAATTTATTTATTGTGTTGTACATAAAAATTGTAACCCACATTTTAATCGTTATAAATGTGGTGTTTCAAAAGATGTACCTAGGTTTGCACTTGCTAAGTATAAAGAGAGTGGATTTATAGACGATATATATACAGAAGATGTTAACTTCTTCACCAAACAGTTTAAAAAGAAAACCTTAAAGGACTTAATGTGCTAACATTTAGTGAAATACTACTAAAACTACAACAATACTGGGCAGAACAAGGGTGTAATATTGTTCAGCCTTATGATATACCAGCAGGAGCAGGGACATTCCATCCTGCTACATTACTACGAAGTTTAGATTCTAAACCTTGGGCAGCAGCTTATGTTGCACCAAGTAGACGACCTACTGATGGACGTTATGGGGAAAACCCAAATAGATTAGGAGCTTATTATCAGTTTCAAGCACTGATTAAACCAAGCCCTGACAATATTCAAGAGCTTTATTTAAAATCTTTAGAGTATTTAGGACTTAATTTACAAGAGCATGATATCCGTTTTGTGGAAGATAACTGGGAGTCCCCAACATTGGGTGCTTGGGGTCTTGGTTGGGAAGTTTGGCTTGATGGAATGGAAGTAACACAGTTTACTTACTTTCAACAAGTAGGTGGAATTGCTTGTGATCCTGTAGCTGTTGAGATTACTTATGGTACTGAGCGTTTGGCAATGTATCTGCAAGGTGTTGAGTCAGTCTTTGACATTGTATGGAACAGACAAGGTGATGAAGTAACTACTTATGCCGATGTGCATAAAGAGAGTGAGTACGAATTTTCTAAGTACCATTTTGAAGTGGCAAATGTTGAAAAGCTTTTAAAAGATTTTGATGATGCTTCTGCTGAATGTAAATTGTGTTTAGATGAAGGTTTACCTCTTCCAGCTTATGATCAATGTATGGTGGCTTCTCATGCCTTTAATGTTTTGGATGCACGAAAAGCCATTTCACAAGCACAGCGTCAGAACTATATTTTAAAAGTACGTGAGCTTTCTATAGGGTGTGCGAAATTGTATAAAGAGCAAGAAGAAGAACGAAACAAGCGTGTCAATGCGTAGGGTGTGATTGCTATCACACCATCTATTGAAAATTAATATTATACGGTGCGATGGTAATCGCCCCCTACGGAATTCAAAAATGAAAATATCAGAAATATACCAAAAACTAAATACCTTAAGTCCTTTTGACCTTCAAGAAAAGTGGGATAACTCAGGTCTTCTTGTTGGAGATATGGAACGTG
>CACVAR010000349.1 GCA_902727905.1 uncultured Sulfurovum sp.
AAAGTAGAACGAAGATAGAAAAGTTGAACGAAGATAAAAGTATATAGGAGATAAACGCATGAGTATTGTCATGACAGGTGGAGGAACAGGTGGTCACCTCACCATTATCAAAGCTGTAAAAGAACATATACTGGATGTTGAGCTTATTTACATAGGTTCAACCAAAGGACAAGATCAAGCATGGTTTGCGAATGATAAACAGTTTGAGTCAACACATTTTCTTCCAACTCAAGGTGTTGTAAATCAAGGTCTACTAGGAAAATTTAAATCTATCTTTATGCTTATAAAAGCAACCATAAACGCAAGAAGCATTCTAAAAAAGGCAAAAGTAAAAACTGTTTTTTGCGTGGGTGGCTTTTCAGCTGCACCAACCTCTTTTGCAGCCATTACTTTAGGTATACCTTTGGTAATACATGAACAAAATGCAGCCATTGGTTCACTTAATAAACTTTTACGTTCAAGAGCCAAAGCATTCATCACTTCCTACGAAGATGAAAGTCCCATCAAAGCCTACCCCATCAAAAATGAGTACTTTAAAAAATCACGCATAAGAGAAAGCATTCAAACCATTATGTTTTTAGGAGGTTCACAAGGAGCAAAAGCCATTAATGAACTGGCTTTAGAGTTAGCTCCAACACTAAAAGAGAAAAACATAAAGATTATTCATCAAGCAGGTGAACGTAATATCCAAGAGGTTCAAAAAGCCTACAGTAAACTAGAGATAGAAGCTGAAGTATTTGGGTTTAGCACAAAAATATCTGACTACATGCAAGAAGCAGACTTTGCCATCGCCCGTTCAGGTGCTTCAACCCTTTGGGAACTTTCAGCCATCGCCTGTCCAGCACTTTACATCCCTTATCCTTATGCAGCAGCTGACCATCAGTTTTATAATGCCAAGTTTTTAGTAGACCAAAATGTTGCTTGGATTATGCGAGAAAATGAACTTGATGTGCAAAAAGTTCTTCCACTTTTAAGTGAAAATATGAAAGAAAAAAGTACCAAACTTCAAGGCATGATTGAAAAAAACGGTGCGTTACAAATTTCTGAGCTTTTAAAAACAGTTAATTAAAATTATATAATAATATTTTTTAATAAAAAATGTTATTTTAAGTTAAAATTAAGACCATATTTCCTATTCTATCGAAAGGTCTGCTTTCAACAGTCCTTAAATTAACAAAAGGAATACACATGAAAAAACTATTAAGACTCACTCTCTTATTTTCACTACAATTTATTCATGCTATGACACTCTCATCTGGCAAAACAGACTACAGTACTAATGACACCATTAACATTCAATTTAATGACATGACAGGACTCAACAAGGATTGGATTGGAATCTATCCAAAAGACAGCAATAATGACTGGGCAAATGTTATACATTGGAAATGGACTGATGATAAAAGCAGTGGTAATTTAGTCTTTACTAGCCTACCACAAGGTAAGTATGAAGTTCGAGCATTTTATAATAACTCCTTCAAAACCGAAGCTATTAAAAGTTTTAATGTTGCACAAGAAGGCGAAAGCTTACCCACTAACATCGAAACCGATAAAAAAGTTTATAATGAAAATGAACCTATTCAAGTTGTTGCAAGTAATATGCTAGGACACCATCAAGACTGGATTGCCCTTTATACTAAAGAATCAAATAATGAGTGGAAAAATGTTCTTCAATGGGAATGGACTCAAGGTCAAAGAAATTCTACTATTGAATTTGATGGCTTAAGAGCTGGAGAATATGAAGTGAGAGCATTTTTCAAAAACTCATACCAAGATGAAGCACGCTATGCTTTTTCTGTAACAGGAGCCACCCCTATAACGCTCAATATTGACGAGAGCTTCCTTCCTGAAGAACGCATCCAAGTTAGCATCAGTGGGTTATCCAAAACATCAAAAGATTGGGTTGGTATTTATAAAAAAAATGACAGTGTCGCATGGGAAAATGTCCTACAATGGAGTTGGGCAAAAGGTGAAGGAGAAAGAGAACTCTATAATTTTGTGGCATTATCTTCAGGTGAGTATGAAGTTAGAGTTTTTTTCAACAATTCATTTACCGTGCAAGCATCTAAAAGTTTCAAAGTTACCACACTAGCAAATGAAGATTCAGAAGTACTCCAACTCGCTAAAGAACAATGTTTAAATAATGGGTCGAGTACAAGGAGTATTTTATGTTCAAATGAAAAAAATATTGTTTATGTTCTAACTGAAAAACGTGACGCTAACTATGATGTTCTATATGGCTTTTATCGTGTTTCCATAGCAGAAGGTAACGAATTTGTAACAACAATAGAGCAACGTAGTACTCCTTCATATGTAGATCCAAAAACATCAGAATGGTTTCAAGAAAAGTTAAAGGACACACCTCTTTATGGTACAGTAACACAAACTCAGGAAGCTGATGAACGTGGTTCTTATTCTTTTTACTTTCAAGATAAAGCTGTTTTATCTTTCTCTTATTGGGAAAGAGATGGACAACTAACAAGTGTTGAAACTTCAGAGAATGGTACTAAACTGACAGTTAAATACCCTGAAAATATTTATGTTGATCAAAAAAATGTTACGAAGGTCTATGATATATCGAATCCATCAGAACCTCAAATTATTAGTACTGTTAAGAATTAAGTAAATTTATCTAACTAGTTTTAGATACAAAATCCTACGGAGTTCATTTTAAAGTCATATTTAAAATGAACTCTTCCATAATACCTACTCTTTTTAATCCCTCTTACGATATAATCCCGAGCTTTTTATAATTTATGTATAAAAGAGAAGCAAAATTCTCATGTAGTTATTCCTTGAACGGTTGCGCTGAGCTTGTCGAAGCGTTAAGGACTACAGTGGCATAAGCCTAAAAGACTACGGTCTCTAAAAATATTATTTTTGTCTTGAAATACATAATTTATTATCTATTTTTGGACTTTTGCAAGGAGCAAAATATGGTAGCAATGAAAGATTTATTAGAATGTGGTGTACA
>CACVAR010000350.1 GCA_902727905.1 uncultured Sulfurovum sp.
GTTATTGCAGCTACTTTATTTATTGATGCATTGAAACTTCAGAAAGATTTTTAGAAACTAATTTTTCTTTGGACAGTGACTTTTTTATGCGTATTCATAAAAAAATCACTGTATTCTAATACAAAAACCCAAACAACCAAAGAGGAATCTTATTCATACTTCCAACTTCCATGTCAGCTGAAACGACATAAGCATTCTCCAGATCTTTTATCTGTTTGTTATTTTTACCTCGTCCTCCTACTTCAAAAGTACTTCGTTCATTGACCATGAAGTCACCACTTTTTGGGTAAGATAATTGATGTTCAAAAGAGAGTTGAGAAGCAAAAAATGTCTCTCTTATCGTTCCATCTTTCGGTGTGTTACAAAAAATATTAAAAAGATTGGTGTTATCAAGATAAAGCTTTTTAGGTTTAGAAATAATACTTACCCCATTTGACTTTGCCCCCAAGATTCGAATAAGCCCTCCTGCTTCTAAAAGAGTAAGATACTTATACAGTGTCTTTTGATTCAACTCTACAGCTCCACAAAGTTTTGAGATGTTAATATCAAATGGTTCACTTTGACAAAGCATCACTATCATCTTTTTTAAAGCGTTAATCTTGTCATACTCAATTTTATAAATAGCAGGTAAATCGGTGTTTAAAACCTGTGTGGTTGCCATAAGTAATTTTTGTAAATAACTCTCTGCATCATCTTTATAAAATGGATAAGCCCCATGTTTAAGATAGTCCTCAAAATAAGCCAAAGGTTTAATTTTTGAGAGTGTCTCTATGGCAATGGTACTATGATTTTGAAGTATCTCATCAAGCGTATAAGAAGGCAAAACCTCTCCACTCTCCAACTCCAAATACTCTCGAAACGAAAGAACAGGCAATCTATAAATAATGGCTCTACGACTCAAGTCAGCTTTAGCATGGTCAATAGCCAGTGCATTTGAACCTGTAAAAATAACTTGTAAGCCCCAAAAACTATCATAAATAAGTTTCAAATCTATCTCAAAGCTTTTAATCTTATGAATCTCATCAATAATCAAAACCTCCCCACCGACTTTCTGAAAAGCATCAGCAATAGCAAACAAACCCTTCTCCACTACCAAAGGATGCTCAGCCATGACATATAAGGCTTCTTTATTTGTCTCTTCTTTCACGTACTGTAAGAGTAAGGTTGTTTTTCCAGCTCCTCTAGCCCCAATAATTCCAAAGAGTCGCTCTTTAAAATCTATCTTTTTATAGAGAAATCGCTTGTATTTTGGTACTGCTTGTGACTTTATTTGGTTGGAGAGTATAAGAAGAGGGGTTATCATTTTATATCCTAGTATTGGATTTAGTATCTATTTTTTGCATTATAATACTAATTATAATGATTTTTTCCTTCTTTAGTATACTTTAAATAAAATTTTCTACTTCTTAAACAACTTAGAATGACTTCCAACACGTGTTAAAGCCAACTCTAAAATTTCATTTTCTATTCGATAGATAAGTAATAAGTCTGCTTTTAAATGGCACTCTCGACACCCAAGATAATTACCTATGAGATTATGGTCTTTATATTTTTGGTCTAAAGTTTCGCCATTTGCTAAGAGTATTACCACTTCTTTTAATATCTCTTTATCTGCTGTACTTAACTTTTTATAATCTTTTTTAAAACTACTCGTACGAAATATCTCATACATTTAATTATCCAAGTCATCAAATAAGGCGTTGACAGTTTTAAAACTTTTACCTTTTTTATTTTCTAACTCATTCAACGCTTCTTTAGTCTCTTCCGTCGGAATTTTAACTTCAAAAGGAAGCCCTTTGTTCATGACTATCATGTTATTAAAAACACCAATGGCTTGTGAATAGTTAAGCCCTAATTTCGCTAAGATTTCTTTAGCTAAATTGTAATTTACCTCATCTACTCTAATGGTTGTTTGCGTTTTCATAATGCACTCCTATTGGAAATATCTTTATTATATCCCAAATCGTATATATTTTTCTTAAGCATTAAAAAGTAGGAAACTTATAAAATAGCTTTATATGTTCTTTTTGTCTACACTTTAGACATTTTTTTAGGATTTTTTCAAACCCGTATATTTCCGAATTTGATATTTTTTAAAATCCCTAAAAATAGGGGTTTCAAAATTCTATCTCAAAGCCTAAAACTTCTTATTCTTATAAACCAACAAGTCTTTCTCACTCAAGCCATCCAGTAAGGTAGAAAAGTCTTCATTGCTTAACAACATAAGATTTTCATCCTTAAGCTCTTTCAGTTCAGGAGCAAAGCCATTTTTAGAAAAAAGTACGTATTCATCTGCATCCAGTCCTACCTTTTCACTCTTCTCTTTTAGGCTAGTTAGCATGTGCATTTTTGCTTCGGTCTTGGAGTATTTACACTCTCCTGCCAGCATCTTTCCAGACTTTCTTTTAGCAAGTATAGTAATCTCTATCTTTTTATCATAGTAGGAACCCATTGACACAATAGGATCACTCTCAAACTTGGTAGCAAAACGCTCTTTTGCTAACTCTAATGCCAAATGATTACTCAATAAAATAGAAAAGTTTCCTCTTAAGGCATTCCATTTTTCTTCAAACTCAGTAAAGTCACCTGAAGAAATACTCTGATAATAAGGGGATATAACAGCAAACCAAAAACGCATAAAAGGAAATTCAAACAACAACTTGTCTGATTGTTTGTAGCGTTCATTTCGGGGTTCTTCTAAGGAAGCATCAAATTTAAGTAGACTCTTTAACTCCAAATAGTCCACAGCATCTTCACCCTTGTCGATACCCACTCCAGCTTTTTTAAACACAGCATCTTCAAACTCCACACCCAAAGCAATAATGGTTAACATCAGATGATACAAACCATTTCCATGTGTAAAGTTGACAACACCTTTGTGTAGGGCTTCATAATTAGAAAGTACTTTTTCTTTTATGAGTTCATCAACACTTTTAGAGGTATCAACATCCCATCCTGTTCCA
>CACVAR010000351.1 GCA_902727905.1 uncultured Sulfurovum sp.
TGTCCCACAACTATTATGCCCATTTTTTACGCTATTAATACTGCCACACTTTTTACATCTTGGTCTATGTCTCATAAACTCATTATACCTTGCTACTCTTATCAACTAATTTGAGATGCACGACCCATATTTTTACTAAACTCATCATCTATTTGTTTTTTAATAGGCGTTGAAGGACTTTTTAAAGAGCTTACTGTACCACAGTCATAAACGAAATGGAACTTTTTAACTTCTGTTTCTATATCATTTTCATCATAGAGATACAATTCTTCAGCAAGTATCTCATTTACTATCTCTTGACTTGTAATCCTTCTATAATCAAAAAGGAAGCTAAGTTTATGAGTCAAATATTTTTCTCTTCTATGCCATACTTTAGGAACGTTTATCTTTTTGACTATATCTTTAATTATGTCTCTTGAAAAGTTCCTTTGATGAAGTTCCTTCATGATTCCTTTCAAATTTTTTGCTTCTACATATTCTTCTCCATTATATTTATAGTTATGTAGATTAATATGTCCAGAAGAAAAAAGACCTTGCCCCACAGCATAAAAATTAATTTTATAAAATGATTGAGCTTCTATATTACTTACTCCATTGTTTCTCATAATTTAAATTTCCCTATTTTCTTATAAATCCATTATATCAAATATTTTAAGCCTTTCGGCGAAACTTTTTTACATCCCAATTTAATTTAACACGGAATCTACGCAATTCCTACTCATGATTTTTATACAATATACATCTACCCTCTCCCAAGCTTTATGCTATAATCATATATACTAATTCAAAGAACTCAAAAAATATGGCAAAAAAGAAAAAGAAACAAACAATAAAGATAAATAATAAAGTTAAAGAACTAATGAACGGCGAACCTTTTGATGAAGGTATTAAAAATTTAAGTGAAGATGTCTTGGTTGAGTTAACCATGTTACTTGATTTAAAAGTACCTATGCTGGTAAAAAAAGAGATGGTTCGAGCGTTAAGACAGGCTTGGTCAGAGGGTAATGTTCAACTTCGACTGCATATTGTTAACTATTTAGATCAAATGAATGTTAAAAAAGTGAACTTAGATGAAAGTGACAAGGTTTCATATATAGTCTCACTTTTAGACAAACATGAACATAATAAAGAAGAAGAACAACAAGTACTCTCCTCTTTTATAGACACTAGGTTTAATAAAATCTCTGAAGACAAGATTGCTAATAAATTAAACTATATACGACAACAAAAGCTCATGGATATTTGGGAAAAAAGAATTGATGTAGAATTCAACAGCTTATCTGAAATGGAATTTTACCACTCTTATGAGTTTTCTATGAATGAAGAGACTTTTTATAAGTCACTGCTCACCACAACAACTAATATTGAAAATAATCTTCTATTACATGAGAATGAACAGCATATTACCGAAGAATTAGAGCGTTCTAAACTCGCAGCTATTAGTAAAAAAACTGAAGAAATAGCACTGTTCTTAGATGGTGTTAAAACTAACCATAAATACCTTTCTGAAAGTGAAGTGATAACGCTTATCCGTTCCATGCCACCCGAAGATTCTTTTTATGAAATAGACATTCCACTGACCATATTAAAAGAGATTGTAAGTATTATTGATCCAATGTACCACTTGTCTTTACAGGGTTCAAGTATTGTTATTAGTAAGGAAAAAAGCTATTCTTTCTATGACATAGAACTACCTTACACAGCGACAGTAAGTTATGGTCGTCCATTTATCTTTCATCATATTTGGAAAGGTGAATCACTTCCTATTAAAGAAGATCTACTGCGTGTAAAAAAAGAGATGCGAGAACATTTTGAACACAATATTAGCGATTTAGAAGATGAACTTTTTGAATTAGCAGAGGGTTTAGAACTAGATCCTTCAATTGTTGAAAAGTATATCTTACAATTTGTTGAACCTCAACTTATTACAGCTAAGAACCTAAAACTGAAAGAGAAAGTAAAACGACGTATTGTTTACCATTTTATGGAACATATACGCCCTTTAAAAGAGAAGAAACGTAAAGAAGAATTACTGGCAAAAACCATCCGAGACTTTAAAAACCTTTTTCCTTTGGCAAGATTACTTAAACGTGAAATCTTTTTTAATGTAGGTCCTACCAATTCAGGAAAAACATACCAAGCACTTAAAGTCTTAGAAGAAGCAGACACAGGTTACTACTTAGCACCATTAAGACTTTTAGCCTTAGAAGGATATGAAAACTTAAAAGCTAAAAATGTAGGTGTATCTTTAATCACAGGTGAAGAAGAAATTATAGATGAAGAGTCAACACATATATCCTCAACCATTGAGATGATGAATGGCTCTATAGATGTAGATGTATGTGTCATAGATGAAATACAAATGATAAGTGACCGTGACAGAGGTTGGGCATGGGCAAATGCACTCATAGGTGTGCCTGCTAAAAAAGTTATACTCACGGGTTCTGCTGATGTTTTAGAAGCTGTTACTCTACTTTGTGAGTATCTAGGAGAACCCCTAACTGTAACGCATTTTGAACGTAAGAATGACCTTAAATTACTTACACAACCTACCCCCATAAAAGAGATAGAAAAAGGAACAGCCATTGTTGCTTTTTCTCGTCGTGATGTTTTGGGACTACGGCAACAACTCTCACAAAAGTTTGAAGTTTCTGTCGTCTATGGAAATCTCTCACCAGAAGTAAGACGAGAAGAAGCCAGACGTTTTAGGGAAGGAAAGTCAGATGTTTTAGTGGCAACAGATGCTATTGCTATGGGACTTAACTTACCCATTAAAACCCTACTCTTTTCAAAAGATAACAAATTTGATGGACTCAGAAGAAGAGAACTGTTACCCACAGAAGTCGCACAAATATCTGGACGTGCTGGACGTTATGGTTTAGAAGAGGTTGGATACATAGGTGCTTTAGATACTAAAGCCTTAGAAACTA
>CACVAR010000352.1 GCA_902727905.1 uncultured Sulfurovum sp.
CTTAACAACAAACAAGAGACGCTTTAAAAGCTAACTTACTTGAAACAAATTAAAGGATTTATAATGAAAAATTTAACAACACTCTCACTCATTACCATAGCTATTTTAGGACTTAACGGATGTGGAGAAGATGCTACTAAAAGTACAAATAATGAAGTCAACGAAACCAAAGAGATTGCCTCAAATTTAATTGAAGAGAGTGCTTCTAATAACATCGAAAACAAAGCAAAACTTGAAACTACAGTAAGTGCTTCAATAGAAACAAGCATGGACATCTTAACAGAGAATCAAATGAATGAAGAAGATGCAAAAGAGCAAAGCATTGCTTCTGTTGCTTCTGCTTTGTCAGACTTAAAACTAGATGAGCTTCTAAGCCATGTAACCATTGAGTGTGGTGAAGAGCAAAGCTGTATTGATGAAGCTTACACTTCACTTTCAACACCCCTAACACTAGAAAAAGAAGAGGCGTATGCTCTTGCTCAAGAATTTAGAGGGGAAACAAAAGGTTTAGTAAATGATAAATTGGTTCAATCGTTTAGCTGTGAAGCCAATGAGGTACGTACTGTACAACATTATGGAATTGAAGACTTGTTTAACACCAACAATGGAGCTGAAACAGCCAATCCATCTTCTAGTATTTTGAACACAGCATGGATTAGCAACTATCCTTACCCCGTAACAGGTTACGATGAAACAAGCAATGACCGTATTTTTGCTGACAGCATTAGTAACTTACCATCAAACATTACTAAAGGAATGTTCTACATTGGTTTTAAAAGCAATGGAAGTTCACTTCAAGCAAATGACACCTTTAAAATTGGAGACTATGCCAATGCCAACAAATTTAACACTCGCTTAGATAGCTTTGACAGCACTTGGACAAATGTGCAAGTTAACAACAGCAATCCAACCACAGATATTTATTACAATGACTTTTCCAACATTCACCTGACAACGGGTAATTTGTTGACCCTAGCTAACAGTAACAATGGCTTTGATGTGGTAGTTGAAGATGATACAGCCGTAGACTTCATTACCGTAGCAACATGTTCCGAGCCTGAACCTGTTCAAGAGATTGAAGCTGTTCTCAATAAATTTGAATGTAATGAAAAAGAAGGAAAGCTTTTCCAAGTACGAGGTGGAACCGTAGATGCCTTTGACCCGAGTAGTGACCAAGTAACTGTAGTGTCAAGTAATTTCCTTGGTCGTGCCAATCCTTATGCTATAACTGAGTACGACGCAACTAGCTATGACAGACATATACTTGATACCTTAGCACTACCAACAGGTACCATTACTAAAGCAGAATTTTCAATAGGCTACAAAGCATTAAACTCATCATTGGTTGCTAATGACACCGTTTACATTGGAAAGTATGGTTCAGAACATGCTGGAGGTAGATACATCTTACACCCAAGTACAAGCACACCAAATGCTACCGAACCTTTATGGCTAGCAAGCTCAATTTCAAATGGAGAGACCGTTCGTACCGTAAATCTAGCAAACATTAGTACTTCAACAGGAACCAATATGTTGAACTGGATACAAGGAAAATCAGAATTTGAAGTAAGAGTTGAAGATGACACCTCAGTAGACTTTACACAACTCAACTTATGTGTGGTAGAAAAAGAATAACCCCCTCTCTTTCAAGCAGATAGCACTTTCTATCTGCTCCTCTCAAACATTCAACAAACACTCTTTTCCTATACTCTTTTTAAGACAAAAGACAAGGAACAGAACATGAAAACAAAAATCATTTTTATCATCACAAGTATTTTATTACTCGACTTAGCCAACAAAGCTTCAAACAGGAGTAGTACCATCTCACTGATACTCTACTGATACAACTTCCCCTCCAAATCCACATAAGTCAAATAAACCCTCAAATCAAACTCCAACTGAGCATAAGAGGGTTCCATGTAAGTACAAAATTTATAAAAAGCTTTATTATGCTCTTTCTCTTTAAAATGAGCCAACTCATGTACCACAATCATACGTAAAAATTCTTCTGGCATATTTTTAAATACTGTTCCCACACGTATCTCATTTTTAGCTTTTAACTTACCACCTTGCACTCGTGAAACAAAAGTATGGGTTCCTAAAGCGTTATTAATAACATTGATTTTTCCATCATAGATGACTTTTGAAAGCGTAAACTTTTTGAGATATTGATTTTTCAATTCATTCGTATACTCATACAAAGCTTTATCGTTCTGATATTCATGCTTAGTCGGATACTTATTTAAAATGTAGTTTGAGAGCTTATCTTTTTCTATAAGCTCTCGTATTTGGTCTTGGAGGTTTTTTGGGTAGTTGTTTAGGTACTTTAAATGCATCTACCAAATTTTAGAAAAATCAAAAGAGAACGTACCACAAGCTTCTAAAGTGAACTCAACAGAATCTTTATGGGCATCCATTACTTTGATGTACCTACCTTCATGTAATCTATAGACTTTTGCTGTATTTTCATTGGGTTCAACCATAATGTAATACGCCACCCCTTCTTGTTCATAAAGGTCAAATTTTAGATTTCTATCTTTAGATGCTGTAGACTTAGAGAGAACTTCAAAAATTATTTTTGGGGCTTTCGTGATGTAACTCTCTTGTTGAGGTTCATGACATATCACAAGGTTGTCTGGTTGAACAATGGTCTCATCATTCACTCGCCAATCTATAGGCAAAAGAGCTTGACATGCTTCACACTCTTTTAGAATATCTTGCAATTGCCAAGCAATTTTATTTGAAACAGCTTGATGCGTAATCATAGGAGCAGGAGCCATGGCATAAGCAATACCATAGATTAATTCCCAATCGCCTTCCCATAACTTGTAGTCATCATAAGTATAGTGAGGGTAATACTCTTGTTTCATGGCACTCATCATTATGGCTCCTTTTTATTTTTATTATAACACAGTTCCTAAAAAATCA
>CACVAR010000353.1 GCA_902727905.1 uncultured Sulfurovum sp.
TGACTTCAAAGGTTGACCTTTTTACGCCTACTAACCTTTTAAAGTTCTCTTCGCTTACTTTTTCAAATTTATCTACTTTTCTCATCCTAAAATTTTAGCATCTTTTTAGTTTTGCAAGATGTCTAATATAGACAAGCTCAATATAGAGACTAAAAAAGAGTTTATAGGAGATGAAAAGATAAGGCTCTTTGGTGAAAACTTGAGTCTTGCAAAAGTTTATGAACTCTATAGTCATATTTGTGTAAATAGAGTTGGATTTAACAAGTTTATTAATAGTATGCTTATAAAAGATGGTATTGAAAATGAAGCTTTAAAAGATAAGTTTAGTACCAAATTTACTGGAAATGCCTATTATATAGATATTCATAATAGTAGAGAGTATAAAGACCTCTATAAGAAGCATAAAAGGTTAGTAATAAATGTTTCAACACTAAAAGATGGGAGAGCCATTAGGCAAGAGGACAAAAAGATAGCTGAATTAAAAAAACAGATGATGACTATGACAACTACGAATTCTTTGGCTCGATTAGAATGTAAATTACGTTTGGCATTTGGATTTTTGTATAATGAATATAATGACTACAAAGCATTTAAAAATTCATTTGATAGCAATCTTAAAAATAATAAATTTGATGTTACCAATGTTGATGCATTTAAAGCTTATTTCCTTTCTACTTATGCGAACCGTAAACCAAGAACAAGAGAAAGGATTGATAAAGTTTTAAAAGAGACTGAGTCTTTAGAGTTAAAAGGGCTGATTGCTAATGATCCACTTTTAAAATTTATACTATTAATGTTTGTCTTTATACCACAGGCGTTAAAGGGTGAATTTTTAGGTTTTGTGAAAAAATACTATCATGATGTACATAGTATAGAGAAAGATACAAAAGATAAAGAAGACTTAATAGAGTTTATGCCACTTTCGTTAAAACTAAAAATTTTAGGAAGAAATATAAGAACTTTAACACTTTTTAAATATGCTTTAGGCTCACCTATAAATTATAATAGTGTAGATGAGGTATTTTATGTCGAAGGAAATCGTTATGGTAAAGTTTATAAACAGTTGGGTATTTCTCATAATCAAGAGGAGTTTGATAAAACACTAACGGTTTCTCTTTTACGTTACTACTCGGCACTCTTTAAACTTATCAATGATTTTGAAATCTATTCATTGGCTAAAGGAAATCCTACGGTAGTAAATTTAAATGTATTGGTGGATGATAGTAGCTCTCCTTATAAGTTTAGAGGCTTTTATAATTTTGGAAATATGATAGGTCAGATTCATGGACTAACACATAATCAAATTAAAAATGAAGAGATTATGATAAGAAATAAAATAGCTCATTTCGATATAGAAATGTTATTGAAAAAACCTTTATTAGCTCAAATTAAGTTAGATGTGCAAAGAAAAAACTTGATTAAGTTTATAGAAGATAGAGGAGATATGAAGAGTGTATTGGGTTATGATGCTATTAATGACTTTAGCATGAAGATGGTTCATTTACGAACTAAAATAAAGGTAAACAGCGATAAGTTACAAATAATGATGGGGTTACTAACTAATGTCAAAACTCCAAATGATTTTTACAATATCTATAAAGTAAAAGGTATAGAGAGTATTAATCAGCATTTACTTGATGTCATAGGGTTAACAGAATTTGAAAAAAAGATTGAAAATGAGATAAATGAAGGTAATAAAAGAGCAGTAAAATAAGTGAAACTTAGATAAACTTTAATGGTTAGAATATAACCCTGTTTGTAGGGGTAATAAAACAGAAAGTACCTTACTATGCCTTATGAGGCTGGATTAGAATATAACCCTGTTTGTAGGGGTAATAAAACCACTTCTCTTTCAAAAGTGAATTAAGAAAGTTAGAATATGACTCTGTTTATAGGGGGCTGATTGCTATCGCACCTATTGACATAGGCATAAATTAAAATTTTAAATAAAATAAAAACATTTGACTTTATTCCAATTTATTTTTTTAGTGTTGCTTACGGTGTCTACTTTTTTTACAGCCTCCCATATGGATGCCGAAAATTTTTTATGGGCTCTTCGGGCTTTAGTAAGGTCTGGGGCAGTTTTTCTTGCACTCGTTGTACCCTTGCTTATTGTTGGCATTATTTCTGGTATCAATCTTGGTACATTATTGTTGGCTATTCTTGGCGTATTCGTTTACCTTGTTTTTTGGACGATGCTTAGTTTCTATGTTTCAGGATGGCGTAAATCGGGTTCTGTCATCTTGCTGTCACTGGTCGCTATTTGGATGTTGACGGCTGTTATTCTTCCAGCAGGTTTACGCGTTGCCATAGATAAGACCGTGCATGTACCTTCTGGTACGGACATCGTCATGTTACAAAGAGAAGTAGTCAATGGTGCTTGGGATATACCAAGAGAAGTAACCATGAATAATTTCTTTAAGCAACATCCTGAATGGAAAGATTATGAGCCTATAGATCAGTCATTTGAATGGCAATGGTATTACGCTTTTCAGCAGATTGGTGATGAACGAACGGAAGATTTGAGTAGGCATTATCGTGATGGTAGATTAGAACGTGATAAACTAGCAACTTCGCTTTCTTTCTTAGCCCCACCATCGTTGTTTGAAAGATATCTTCAGTCTTTGGCAAAGACAGATTTAAAATCGAGTATTGAGTATGAAGAAAGGGTTCGTGCCTACCATGCTTCACTGCGTGCTTTTTATTATCCTAAGTTTTTCAAAAATGCGCCTTTTGAGAAATCGGAACTTAAGAACTTACCTACGTACCTATCTCGTTAAGAGATAGGTACGTAGTGATAACTATAAGAGCGTAGTTTTTAAGCTACTACTCTTTTTAAATTTAAAACCTGTAACCTACACCAGCGAAACTTAAAAGTGTGTTTGATGATGAACTAAGAGGTGAGTCAGAAACATTGCTTCCGTACC
>CACVAR010000354.1 GCA_902727905.1 uncultured Sulfurovum sp.
TTAAGAAATTACAAAGATTATAAGAGAAATAAAGATAAAATACTTCCATCATTTACAAGGAAATAATTAATATGAATATAGCAATACTATTTGGTGGTTCGAGTTATGAACATGAAATCTCTATCGTTTCAGCAATTACACTCAAAAAAGTTTTAAAAAACACAGCACTCTCTTTTATTTTTGTGGATGCAAATAGAGAATTTTACTTGATAGACTCAGAAAATATGAAGTCAAATTATTTTGCTAATGCTAGCTATAAAAAAGCTAAAAAGCTTATTTTGAAAAAAGGTGCTTTTTGTACTGTTGGGATGATGGGTCTTAAAGAGCAAAACTTAGGAACAGTTTTAAACCTTATTCATGGACGTGACGGAGAAGATGGGAAAATAGCTTCTCTATTAGAGTTTAATGACATTGCTTATATTTCTCCTAGAGTAGATGCTTCCGTGCTTTCGTACAATAAACTTTACACCAAGCTTTATGCTGAGAGTTTAGGCGTAAAAGTAGTGCCTTACTTAGTGTTAAATAGTGCAGACAGTCGTGATATTGAGCTAGAATATCCAGTAATTATTAAGCCTGTAAGATTGGGTTCGAGTATTGGGGTGAGCATTGTAAAATCGGCTGATGCGTTGGACTATGCTTTAGATGTTGCCTTTGAGTTTGACAACCAAGTGTTGATTGAGCCATTTATTGAGGGTGTGTTAGAGTATAACCAAGCTGGATGTAAAACATCTGACTTTGAACTCTCCATTGTTGAAGAGCCAAATAAAGAAGAGTTTTTAGACTTTGAAAAGAAATACCTTGACTTCTCACGTGATGGTAAAGTAGGAGATGCTGATATTTCTTCTGAACTTAAGACAGACATTCAAGAAGCGTTTAAAAAAGTGTATGCAAGTATCTTTGAAGGTTCTATCATAAGATGTGACTTCTTCGTAGTCGATGGCGAAGTATTGTTAAATGAGATTAATCCTATTCCTGGATCTATGGGGAATTATTTGTTTGAAGATTTTGAAGGTATGGTTGGAAGATTAGTAAATCACTTACCTAAAGAGCATAGTATTAAAATAGATTACTCATATATTAATTCTATTCAGTCGGCAAAAGGTGGGAAAACGCAATAGTTTTCCCAGTTAGTAGCTAAGGCTTTTATTTTGAAAAAGGAATGAAAGCGTAACCATCATTTTGAAGTGAAATAACTCTGGTAATTGAGTTAGGAACAAGCTTCATAAATGGATACAAATCATCATGTTTAATCTTAAATCTATCCACAGCAATTTGACATGCTTCAATGGATAGGTTCTCATGCTTTGAAATCTTCTTAAGCATCTTTTCTATTTTACCCATCACTTTGTTGTCTTTAGGTGCTTTTGTTGAAACAATGTCCGTACATCCTGAGTGAATGGTAAGTACAGCCTCGTAAGGAATCTTTTTATCAACATACTCTTGAAGGGTAAGGTCAATTAACCACAGTCTTGAAGCAACAAACTTTTTGTCTCCACTTGAACAGTCAAATACAACAGTTTGTTTTTTAGTTTCATTATTTTCTTGGGCAATACTTAGTGTTGTAATAAGTAAGATAGCCATAGCAATGTTTTTTAGTTTCATGGGACTCCTTTTCGTAAAGCGTATTATAGCTTTTTAATGGGTGCTATTCAATAGAGTTAATACGCTTTAATGTTATTAGCCTTCCTGTTTACTTAATAGGCTTGACTCTCCATATTGCTCATAGCTGTCTTCTAAGAAATAGACTAAATCATATCTTCCATAGGGTAAGTCATATATTCGAATAAACCCATAATTACTTTGAATATTATCACTCCATGCAACAACATTTTCTTTTGTTCTTTCAGCCCCTTCTTTAAAAAGTGCAATCCAATCTTTTGGCTTTTGAGGAGGGTTCATTAAATTCACCGTTTCGACATAATAGTTATCTGTAGCATTAATAATTTTGTCCTCAAAAACTTCTTTTACATTTTCGTCTTTGTTAACAGTAAAGCTACTACTTACATGAGTAGTATATGAGTTATTTAAAAAGAATCGTACTTCATAGTCACCAGCTTCTAAATCATCAACTTTGACTTCCCAATACTTGTTTGAATATTTTAGGTCACGAGCCCATTTCCATTTTATAACATTTTCCCAATCATTTGTAGAGCCTTTTTTATAAATCGCAATCCAATCTTTTTCATTAGGCTTTATGTATTTTGAAAAACCATCTAATGATACAGTGATAGAGTTTTTCACGCTATAATCACGTATTGTTATTTTTGTAACATATGAATCATGGGCTGCTATTACCATGTCAATAGAGTCTTCAATAGTATAAGAATTATTTTTAAAATATCTTACTTCATAAGAGCCTTCTTCTAAATCTCTTGCAGGAAAAACAAGGACTCGGGGGGCTACTACAAAATCGTGACTCAGATCTTTAACCCAACTCCAGTGAAGAACGTTTTCCCATGAGGTTGGAGCATCTTTTTTGTATATGGCTATCCAATCTTGATTTTTAACTGCTTCACTTTGTTCATTTGGTTCAAATTGAATCCAAGTATTAAAATTTCCATGGTTAGAAGTATTGGATGATCTTAATTCAATGGCATTCAAAGAGGAGAGTAGTAAGAGTATGGTTAATAACATTTTATACATGTTTATTCCTTATTTTAAATATTAGAAATAATACCTAAAAAGGAATAAAAATAACAATAAAAATAACAATAAATATTATTTTTTAATTTTATTTAATAATTCTGGTCGCTTTTACAAATAATAAACTGTATTTACTATCATCAAGTGACGTAATAATAATACCTTTTCTTTTTGAAGCAGCATGAATGAAGTTTCCATCACCAATATAGATACCTACATGAGTAACAGGAATGTTTCTAGATTTGTCTGTTAAGAAAAATAGTAAGTCACCTTTTTTAA
>CACVAR010000355.1 GCA_902727905.1 uncultured Sulfurovum sp.
GTTAAGACGAATAAAACAACGTCTTTAAAAGAAATAAAATCTTTTGTAAGTAAAAAATCTCCTTGGATTACTAAACATTTAGAAAAACAAAAAGTTAAAAAAGTAAATGCGCAGATAGAGACGGGTTCGTTACTTTATTATTTAGGTGAACGCTATTTGGTAAGCGTTGAAGAAGAGCTAGGACTAAAGAAGAGTACGCTAGAGTTTGTTGACTCGACATTTGTTATAAAAACGCATATAGGTATTACACAAGAAGAGATACTTTGGCATATCAATATGTTTTACAAGAAAAAAGCCATGGAATTGATTGAACCTATGGTTGAAGAATGGTCAGCTAAAATGGAATTATTTCCTACATTTGTGGGTTATAGAAAAGCAAAAACACGTTGGGGGTCTTGTAGTTCACGTGATAGAGTTTCATTTTCTTATTACTTAATGAAATTGCCTTTGTCTTTGGTTGAGTATGTCGTGGTTCATGAGTTGGCTCATATAAAACATAAAAACCATTCAGCTGATTTTTGGAGCTTAGTGGAGAGCTATTTGGCAGACTATAAGCAAAAAGAAGAGAAGATTCGAGAATTTGAACGATTATTTTAAATCTAAGGAGACAGAATGACTTATATGGAGTGGTTTAAAGAGCATGGAAAGAAACATGCAGCTATTATGGATAGACTTGGACATTTAAGTAATGATGAGGTTATTGCTTATTTTAGGTTTGATAATATGGTAAAGAATGAACCTGATTTTTGTGCTTTATACAAAGACAATAAAAAGTGTCATGACCTTGAAGAACTTAATTGTTACTTTTGTGCTTGTCCTAACTTTAGATTTGATGATGAAGGTTGGCAGATGAAAGGAGCAAAGTATTTTTCTTCCTGTAGCATTGACTCGAAAGAAGGGGATGTCTTTGTAACAGAGGATGGTAATCACCAAGACTGTTCTAAGTGTGCTGTACCTCACAGAGAGTCTTATATTCGTAGACACTTTTCTCGCAATTGGTTTGGTGTTATGGAAAATGTTGTTGACCTAGAGGATGAAGAGTAAAATTTAGTCGAATAAAGGGGTTATTTTCATAATCCACACAACATGTTAAGCATAATTTGTGTAAAATCGCGTTTCAAATTAATGCTCATGTTTATAACTGAGTAAAATACTAATAAGGATGGTACTCAGTTATGAAAAGAACTTTTCAACCCCATAACACACCAAGAAAAAGAACTCACGGATTTAGAACAAGAATGAAAACTAAAAACGGAAGAAAAGTAATTTCTGCTAGAAGAGCTAAAGGTAGAAAAAGATTAGCAGTTTAAAACATTTTAGTAGTGTTAAAACTACTAAGGAGTTCAATCAGATTTATAAAAAATCTAAAACTGTACATACTTCACAGTTTGTACTTTTTTTTCAGTCTTCTGAAGAAGAGTACAAACTTGGGATAGTTGCTAGCAAAAAAGTTGGTAATGCTGTCCACCGTAATCGAGCTAAACGACTTCTTCGCGCTCATTTTTTAAACTCCATTGACAACTTGAAATTTGGTAAATATATACTCGTAGCCAAACCTAATTTACTTACAAGTGAGTATAATAAAACCACCCATGAAATATTTAAAGCTTTAACACGTTTAAAAGCCTTTAACAAATGATATTCTCAAACACTTTTTGATATAATTTTCTTACTAATTAAATATAATTCTTAAAATATTAATATAATTTAACATCTAAGCTAGATTTTTACTTAATATTATCAAAGAAATTAAAAAAGGTACTCTCTAGTGGAACAACAATCTGATCTTCAAAAACGGCTATTACTCGCATTAACTCTGTCTTTTATTGTATTTATAGCTTTTGATTTATTTATGCCAAAACCAGTTAAACCCCTTGATGCTAACGCAACAGCACAAACAGTTCAAAGTGAGCAAAGTGCTCCTCAAGCTGTAGCTACCAATAATAGTGCGCCTATAGCTAACAATAATGCTCCTGCAATATCAACTACTGAACCTGTAAAGGCTCCAGCTTTAGCACCTCTTGCTACTGTTGATGCCCTGACCGTAGTGAAGTCTGATAAATTTATCTATAGTATAGATCAACTGGGACGTATAGCTCAAGTTACTATGTTGGAAAAGAAGTATGAATATGAAGGTGAAAAGTTACAGCTTCTAAATCCAAATTGGGTTAAACCTTTAGAAATTCGTTTTTCTGATGCAGATTTAAATGCTGAAGCACTTAAAACACCGTATACAACCACAACTTCAACAGTTGACTTAGAGAGTGGAGATACGAAAGTTGTCTTAACTCAAAAGTTAAGCAAAACAACCGTAACTAAAGAAATTATTTTTTATAAAGATGGACACTATGATTTAAATATTAATCTTTCTACAGCTGAAGCATATTTTGTAATGCCTGGGCGTAGACCAGATGCTGACCATACAATTTACTTGGTTAATCAAGGGGCAATGCTTAAAAAGACTAATAGCGAAATTCAAATCCTTGAAGATGGTGATGTAGACGAAAAATTAAATGGTGTAAATGTAGATTTTGCCTCATCATTTGATAGATATTTTGCTTCTATTTTATATGACTTTGATAGACCATTAAAAGTTTATACTCAGATTACAAGAGATGATAATGCTCTGGTATTTATTCAGGGTGAACAGTCTTTTGCATTACACGGTTACCTTGGACCAAAAGAATCTACTGTTTTAGCGAATATTAACCCTAAGTTAACAGACGCAATCGAGTATGGTGTTATTACTTTCTTTGCTAAGCCACTTTTTGCACTACTTGAGTGGTTTCATGACTCAGTTGGTAACTGGGGTTGGGCAATTGTTTTAGTAACACTACTCATTAAACTGGTCCTTTTCCCTCTTTCATACAAAGGTATGATGTCTATGCAAAAGCTTAAAGACCTTGCACCTCAGATGAAAGAGATTAAGGATAAACACGGTAAAGATCCACAAAAAATGAACATGAAAATGATGGAGATGTATAAGAAAGAAGGTGCTAATCCAATGGGTGGATGTCTTCCAATGTTAATGCAAATTCCAATTTTCTTTGCTATCTATCGAGTTTTACTTAATGCTGTTGAACTTCAAGGTGCTGAATGGGCATTATGGATTACTGATTTATCTATTAAAGATCCATATTTCGTCTTACCAATATTAATGGGTGCATCTATGTGGTATCAGCAAAAACTTACACCAAATACAATGACTGACCCAATGCAACAGAAAATTTTCCAGTGGTTACCAGTAGTTATGACTATATTCTTTTTAACATTCCCTGCAGGGCTTGTACTTTACTGGTTAGTGAACAACTTATTTACTATTGCACAACAATTTATTATTAACAGTGCTTACGAAAAACAAAAAGCTGCTAAAGCAGCATTAAGAAAATAAAATTTATATGCCCGGGAGAGCAACATGGAAATGAAAAGAATTGAAGCTGATACGTTAGAAGAAGCTTACAGTAAGGCAGCGAAGGAGCTGTCTTGTTCTGTAACTGAGATTAACTATGAAATAGTTCAGCACCCAACAACTGGTATGATGGGTTTATTTAAAAAGACAGCCATAATTATTGCTGTAAAAAAAATAGTTCCTCCTACTAAAGAAGAGAGAGTTGAAAAAGAAAAAGAAGTAGTGAAACCTAAAGAAAAAGTTTCAAAAATATCTAATAATATTACTAAGACACCGAAAAAGAAGCCAAAAGAAACTGTTAAAACTAATAAGAAAGTAAATACAGTAGTTAAAAATGAAGATAGTATTGTTGATGAATTTTTTACTACTAGTGATACTAGTAGTAAAAATGATATTAAAGTAAATAAAGCTGTTGATGTAGCTTTTGATGATGATAGAGAGACTCCTGAAAATAGAGATCTTTCGATAGAAATTGAAAAGAAGATTCAAGGTCTTATGAAAGCAGGGTGTTTCGAGATTGATACGGTAGAAGTAGATGTCTTTAATGGTATTGCTCATATCTTTATAGATGGAGATGATGCTGCCTTACTTATTGGAAAAGAAGGTTATAGATATAATGCACTTTCATATATGTTATTTAATTGGATAAATGCTCAGTATAACTTATATATTAAACTTGAGATTGCTGAGTTTATTCAAGCACAAGAAGAGATGATAGATAATTATTTAAAACCAATAGCAGAACATATTAGAGAGAATGGAAAAGGTAAAACAAAACCTCTTGATGGTATTTTAGTTCAGATTGCATTAGAGAAACTTCGTGCCATGTTCCCTAATAAATATATCGCTATTAAAACAGGTAAAGATGGTAAGAAGTTTATTATTATTAATGACTTCAATACTAGAAAAAACTAAAAGTTTAAGCTTTTATGTCTAGTACCATTACTGCCATTGCTACGGCAAATGGCATTTCCTCTATTTCTATCATACGTGTTTCTGGTGAGTTGTCACTGGAACTTGCACAACGAATTTCCAAAAAAGAAAATATTATTCCAAGACATGCTCATTTATCTTCTCTTTACAATAAAGAAGAGGATTTAATTGATCAAGCTATTATGATTTATTTTAAAAACCCTTATTCTTTTACTGGTGAAGATATTGTTGAGTTTCAATGCCATGGGGGTATGATTGTGGCACAAGAAATTTTAGAAACACTTGTCTCTCATGGTGCACGGCTTGCACTTCCTGGTGAGTTTTCTAAACGCGCTTTTTTAAATGGAAAAATCGATTTAACAAAAGCTGAAGCCATTGCTAAACTTATTGAGGCTAAATCTGTTGATGCAGCGAAGATTTTAGCCAAACAGTTAAAAGGTGATCTAAAAGAGTTTGTTGATGATAGCAGAGAGGCTATGTTAAGAGCTACTGCTTATTCTGAAGTTATGATTGATTATGCTGAAGAAGACATACCCAGCGATATTTTAGAAAACATCGTTAAGCAGTTAGACAGTTTAGTGTTAAAAATAGAAAATATTGTCGATACAAGCCATAGACGTAAAGGATTGATAGAAGGCTTTAGGGTTGCAATTATAGGTAAGCCTAATGTTGGTAAGAGTTCACTCCTAAATGGTTTTCTAGCACAGGAGAGAGCTATTGTTTCTGATATTGCAGGAACAACACGTGATACGATTGAAGAGCAAGTAAGAATTGGAACACATATTATTCGTCTCATTGATACAGCTGGAATACGTGATGCACGAGACAGCATTGAAAAAATAGGAGTTGAACGCTCGTTAGAATCTATAAAAGATGCTGATGTAGTCATTGCTCTTTTTGATTTGAGTAGAGAGTTTGATGATGAAGATGCAAAAATAGTTGAAATTATTGAAAAAATAGAGGATAAAGAAGTTATTGTGACTTTGAATAAGTCAGATTTAGAACCTCAACTAAATTTACAGAAACTCCAAAGTTTTAGTACCATTGATGTTTCTGCAAAAAGTGACTTTAGAAACTTGACTAAGAAGCTAGAAGATTTTTTTAATAGCATAGGTAACGATGAAGAGCTAATGCTCATTTCGACTCGTCAAATTGAAGCAGTTGTAAAAACTAAAAAAGCCATTTTGGAAGCCAAAGAACCACTGCTTAGAGGTGAATTAGAATTCTTTTCTTATCATCTGCAAGATGCGATTACAGCCCTTAGCTCTATTTCTAAACCATATGATTCTGAAGAAATTTTAGATAAAATGTTTGGAGAATTCTGTTTAGGAAAATAGAGTAAATTAGGAGATAATATGATAAATAAAACAATTAAGTATTCATTACTTTCGATTAGTATTTTGGCTTTTTCAGCTTGTAGTAGTGGACGAACCATTATGATTAATCAAGATACAGTTCAACCAACTGAACGACCAGCTACTACTGTGCCAAATAAAAGACCGGAAATAAAAGAAGAAATTTTATTGGGTAATAATTCTAAAAATCCAAATAATGGAACGCTTGGTAATAGAGTTGACGTACCTCTAAATAATCCTATGTTAGGTGATATGATATACAATGAGGGTGAAGAAAATATTATAGAAGAGCCAGTAGTTCGTAGTAAAAATGAAGTTATTGAAAGAATGCCTTTTCCCGTTGGTGAATATAAATATGTGAAGAAAAAAGGTAGAAGTACTGTCTCTGGTACAATCTATTTAGAAAATGCTCATACTTCTTTGAAAGTTAAGGGTCAAAAAATTAAGCTATGGTTAAACCCTGTCACTTCTTATTCTAGACAATGGTATCATGAAAGTTATTTGGGTGGTTACAAACTTTCAAAAACAGATAAAAGACTTTACAATTACTTGAAGTTTACCTACTCAAATAGTGCTGGAAAGTTTAATTTCTTTGGTGTACCTAGTGGAGACTATTATTTAACTGGTAGTATATCTTGTGCCCAAGAGTGTGGTTTTAGTCAACGAAAGTCTATTCGTTTAGTAAGAGAAATTTCAGTAGGTTCTGGTGTAACAACCGTTGACCTAATGAAGCATGTACCATAAAGAGGTTTTAGAACCTCTTTTTTAGGTTTTAGTTTTTTAGGCTTTAGGGTAAGCTTCCTCTAAAGTATTATATAGCTCTTCAGGAGTGATATCACTTCTGCTTGCTAGTATTTCTTGCATTACTACATTATCTTCTTTTCCATGCCACTCTTTGATGTAGGAACCATCTTTATACCCATGTGATTGTCTAAATTTATTTAAAATATTTTTACCAACATAAAGTGTGTAAAGTTCTGGTAGTTTTAGATTTAATTTTGATGCCATGGTTAAAAATGAAATTACTAATGTATCAATATCACTATTACAAAAAAGTATTTTAATCATATTTTCGACAAGTTCAATTTCAGTATAAGGGTCAAGTTGCTCACCTTTTTCACTTTGGAGAAACTCATCAAAACTGTGCATACTTGTAATCGCAGTGGCGATGTCTGAAATAGAACCTTTATTCTCTATTTTATAAAGACGTAATGCTTCAGACATAACAAAGTGCCATATATCTACAATTTCAATTTTGATGTTCTCATAGTCTGGCGATGCATCGATATTTTTCCAGTGTTTCCAAGGGTAAGATTCAACAAGTTCAGCTGCTTCAAGATAGATACAACGTCGCCAGTCAATTTTTTTGCCATTTTTGGTCATACCAGCTTCCCAATTCTCTCCATTGGTCGCATCATTAAGTTCTTGTTGAAGTTCTAACATTTGTAAAATTCTATTCATCTATTGTCCTAATAATTCTTTCATATCAAGTATGGCTTTTTCAAGTCCTGTAAAAACAGAACGTGCAATAATACTTTGTCCTATATTTAACTCTTCTATGGTTTCTATGTCAGCGATTTCTTGGACATTTTGGTAGTTTAATCCATGTCCTGCTGCCACTTGTAATCCAAGTTCCATGGCATGACAAGAGAGTGTACGGAGATTTGATACTTCTTCTTCTAAAATCTCTTTTAATTCAGAACGAGGTAGTTCAAGCTCTTTAATAGTATGGTGTGTATTGCCTAAGTTTGCATATAACATAGCATATACATTTGCATATTTACCCGTATGAAACTCAATCCACTCTACACCAAGTTTTTCAGACATTTCTACATTGTCCAGTGTGGGATCAATAAAAAGTGATATTTCAATTTCATGTTGTTTTAATCGACGAATGGTTTTTGTTAACTCTTCTGCATTAGAAAAAATATCTAAGCCACCTTCTGTGGTTACTTCTTCTCTTTTTTCAGGAACCAGAGTAACTCTATGAGGTTGCAGCTCACATACTATGTCTAGAATCTCAGGTGCTAAAGCACACTCAAGATTGACAGGTAGTGGAGAATGATAAATGATATTTAAAGCATCAATATCTTGAATATGTCGGCGATCTTCACGAAGGTGTATGGTGATTTGGTCTGCACCAGCACGTTTGACTATGCTAAGTGCATCTAATGGGTTAGGGTCAGCTACTTTTCGTGCTTCCCTTAAAACGGCAATATGATCTATGTTTACACCTAGTTTCATAAGTAACTCCCTATAATATATGACGATTTGTTAAGAAATATATTATACTCTTTTTTACGTTTTAGACCCATTAGAATTTTTTGCCATTTTTTCGAGTTCATATTTTACCATTATGTCATAATAGTGTTGAATGGCATCAACATAATGCACGGGTTCATTACCTCTAGCGCGACCATGTTTTAAGTCTTTGTAGTATTTCTTTTGAGATAAAAGAGGTAATACTGTTTTTAAATCATTCCAAGAGTTAGGGTTTTTATTTAACTTTTTAGCCAGTTTTTGTGCATCGTAAACATGTCCTAGACCAACATTATAAGCTGCAAGCGTAAATGCCCAAAGGTTTTTTCCTTCTAAGTTTTCTGGAAACTTTTTTCTCATCATATCAAAGTATTTTGCTCCACCATAGATACTTTGGCTTACTGAAAGACGATTTTTAACTTTCAATAGTTTTGCTGTATTATTAGTGAGCATCATCATACCTCTGACCCCTGTATAGCTTTTTGCAGCAGGATTCCAATGTGACTCTTGGTAAGATTGTGCAGCTAAGATAATCCATGGTATGTTATACTTTTCTCCAGCTTTTTTAAAAATCTTTTCATACTTTGGAAATCTTTTTTTGAGGCGTTTGGAAAATACTTTTGTGTCGTAGTAGTCAAATATTTTAAGAAATCCATAGTAAAAGTTATGTAGTTCTGCCATTTTTCCTGAACGCTCATATTTATTTAACCAACGAAAGAGACTTTCATTAAGTGAGTCATCACCTTGTCTAAGTATCCAACCCAAATGAAGTTTGGGTGTAAGGGTAATGGTAGAAACCAGTTCAGGGTAATAACGTTGACTAAGAGAAAAAATATGTGTGTCGGTTACCGTACAGTCAATCTCTTTTTTCCAAACTTTTTTTAAGAGATCCTGGGTTGAAAGGTTTTTAGTCATGTTAAAATCGAATCCATCTACTTCAGCTTGTATTTTTTCTAATGTTTTAGATGCACTAGTATTTTCTCCAACAGCAATGTTTAATACATTTAAGTGATTAATCTCAGTAGGCATTAGACCTCTTTTATGGAGACCATTATGGCAGATTAACTCTTCTTGAACACTGTTAAAGTAAGGACCAAATTTAAATTCATCTAATCTTTCTTGATTAATAGAGAGGGATGCTGCTGTTAAGTCACCAACACCACGTCTTGTCAGTTCTAAAGCTTTTTGAATTGTTGGTACAATGGTTAAGTTAAGTTCCAGATTCATACTTTTTGCATAATGTTTAAGTAGGTCATATTCAAATCCTTGATGATCATCCGAACCCACATAGTAAACTACAGGTGCATCTAATATAACAACATCTAAACGTTTTTTTTCTTTAATTTTATCTAATAATGTAGCTGGCTTTGAGGTAATGATATTTTTATCATCACATTTATCTTGTTGGCAATAAGCAAGTTGTATGAGGTATCCCAAAATAAAGGCAACAGGTATTAAAATTTTAAAAGTAAATGATTTCATATAAGCTCCTCTTAACTTATAGTAACATCTTTATTTATATTTTTGTTTAAATATTTAAGACTTTAAAAAGTTTTATGAGGAGTCAGACTCAAAAAATATTGAGCTAATAGAAATTTAAAAGTTTTTTTGTTCTCTTATTTCTTCATTTTTTTCTACAAGGTCTTTAACCCAAATAGTAGCATTTTTAAATTCATCTTCCCCAATAACAGCACAGTAACGCGCATTTACTTTGTCTGCATTTTTAAGATGTGCTTTGAGTTTTTTAGGAGCGTACTCAACGGAAACTTTCTCTGTCATTCTTTTTTTAGAAGCAAGAGGGAACAGAGAGTCAATAGCTTCTTCTTCCATAGCACCTAAATAATAACCTTCACGTTCAACTTCTGGCATTTGAACCAGTTCCATAATACGCTCTATACCCAGTGCAAAACCAACAGCAGGCGTAGGTTTACCATCTAAAAACTCTACCAATTTATCATAACGTCCACCACCTGCAATGGCAGATTGAGAACCAATGTTGTTTGAAACAAATTCAAAAGCTGTTTTAGAGTAGTAGTCCAAACCTCTTACTAAGTGTGTGTCTACTTTATAGTTAATGTTTGCATCATCAAGCAGTTGTGTCAACTTTTTGAAGTCTGTATCACAAGAGTTACAAAGGTTGCTCATAAGCTTTGGTGAGTCTTTTAACAGAGATTGACACTTTTCATTTTTACAGTCAAGCACACGAATAGGGTTTGTCTCTATTCTTCGGTTACAATCTTCACAAAGTTCATCTTTACATTCATTTAAAAACCCAATGAGTTTTTCACGGTAAGGAGGCATACACTCTGGACAACCTAAAGAGTTAATTTCGAGGTCATAGCCAATACCAAGCTCTTTAAAAATGTCACCCACCATCGAGATAATACTAAAGTCTTCATAGACAGAACCCTCTCCAAAGCTTTCACAACCAAACTGGTGAAATTCTCTTAAACGCCCTTTTTGTGGACGCTCATAACGAAACATTGGTCCATAATAATAAAATTTAAACTTTTCGTTTTGTCGACGGTCAAGTTTTGCTTGAACAAAAGAACGAACCACACCTGCTGTTCCTTCTGGACGCATACAGACATCGTTGTCACCTTTGTCCATAAATTGGTACATCTCTTTACCCACAATGTCTGAGCTTTCACCTACAGAACGTTTAAAAAGTTTGGTCTCTTCAAGTATGGGTGTTTCTATGTAGTTGTAACCATATTTATTTGCTATTTTTGTGGCTGTTTTAACAATATGCACAAAACGTTCACTCTCTTCAAAAGTTAAGTCTTTCATCCCTCTAAGTGCGTTTATCATATTGTGTTCCTTTGTAGACAGTATACGTCTGTTTTATTTGTGGAATTGTACAATTTATTTTATAAAGTAAGGATTTTGTAATGAGTTGAAGTACCTCTCTTTTAGCTTTAAGAGAGGATAGGAAAAATAAAAGTTATAAGATCTTTTATTTACTTGGGCATTTCCCACTTGTACACTTTCCAGTTTTACAGTCTGTTGCACTACATTTAGCTTCTTTACAGCTAGGATCAGTACATTTATTGTCGGTGACACATTTTGTGGTGTTGCATTTTTTAGTTTCGCACTTTTTAGTTTCGCATTTTGTACCATCACATTTTTCAACTGTACAGTTACTATCAGCACATTTTTTAGATTTGTTTTTGTTCGCACAGCAACTTTTCATGTTTTTTTCAGTTACTACAGGAAATGGATTTGTTGGTGCTGGACCTGGATCTTCAGCACTAAGTAGGGTAAAAGTTGAGAGTAGTATGGCTAAGATAATCGTAATTTGTTTCATTATTCTAATCCTTTAAGTTTTTGATAGTTTAGTTTATAATAAATTATGTAGAGAGAATGTGTAGTTTTTAATACGCTTTGGAATTTAATTCTAACCATTCATTTAAACTCTGCATTTCATCAAGACTTTTAGGTTGTACTTTGAGTACCTCGGCAATACTTTTCACACCCATAGAGAGTAGATATTGTAAGTTGTCATCAAATTTTGCATTTTCTATAATGAAGATGTTGTCTTTATGTACTTCAAACATATATCCACCATTAGGAATAGGCGTCATAGAAAGTGTAACAGTATAATGATCTTTAATAATACTCTCTTTTTGAGAATACATAAGCCCAATGTTATACCCTTCGTTAGCAAATCCTCGTATGGCAACTACTAAGACTTTGTTGTCTCCTTCTTTAGAAGAGTTAAAAATACTTATGATATCTTTTATGGTTGAAAACCCTGGAATATCATGAAATAGTGACTCAACATAAAAAGCAATTTGCGTTTTAATGAGATACCCAATAATATATAAAATGAATATGAAAAGAGCGAGAACACCAATAATCCATAAAAATTCATGATTTTGAGGGTTGATTCCTATAAAGTCTAAAAGCTTAGAGACAATTAAATCTATTTTGTCATAAAGCCAAAAGATTATCATGAGAATGGCAGCAATGGGTAAGATCCAAAAAAGACCTTGTATGGTTCTGTTTTTAAATTTTTCAGTAAATGTTTGTTCGTTATTTTGCATGTATCTATTCCTTTGAAAGGGTATTATATTCTTTTTAAGTGAAAGTTTCAAAGACAAATTAAGTTTTATATTGTTTAGTTTTTAACTACTCTTTTTAATTTATTCCTATTAAGAATGTAAACTTTAATCATATGGTTATTTTTTTAATTAATCTTTATATCTTATAGTTATAATTTTTTTAGGAAAATAAAAAGGAAATAGGATGCAAAAAATTATCTTAAGTCTATTGTTTTGTTCTGTTGTCACATTGGGAAATAGTGATGATAAGAACAAGAACGAGGCAAATGGTATATTGACCAAAACATTAACGGAAGTTAAAAGCTTCAAAAAAGAAAAAAATGAAGAAATTCAAATGCTTAAAACAGAAATTATGCTTTTAAGAAAGAAACTTAATGCTTCAAAAGTTAAGCAGCAGAAAGAAATTAAAAAAGTGAAAAAAAAGCTTGTTGTTAGTGAAAATAAAGTTTTAAAATATAAGAACTTTGAAGTAAAAGTAAAGAAAAAGCTTAAAGCTAATGAAGCAATCATTAAAGATTTGCATTTTATGCTTAAACATAAAAAACAAGTTGAAATGGATGAGTATGCTTTGGGTAGATATTATTTTAATTTATAAAAGAGAAGAAGTACTTGGGCTTCTTCTCAACTCCATTTAGATAGAAATAAACTTTAAAACCTGCGAAACCCCCAGCCCCATAAATGTTCCAAGTATATAACCCATCATTGCCATGAGTACCCCAATAGGTATGAGTGCCTTATGGTAGGCTCCAGCTAAAATCGGAGCAGAAGCAACCCCTCCAATGTTGGCTAAAGAAGCTACCCCCAATGAAAACAAATCAAGTTTAAAGAGTTTTGCAAAAAGTACCATAAGCATTGCATGTATAGCTATAATGACAAAGCCAGCAAAAATATAGAGTGGTGCTTGGCTTAACTCTGCAAAATTAGCACGAGAAGCAATAAGGGCTACGATGAGGTAGAGCATAATGTTTGCTAAAGGTTGTGCCGAAGCTTCTTTAGAAAGTGGGGTCATGCCAAAAAGTATACCTGCTAGTGTTGCTATAATGACTATCCAAGTAGTGTTGGTTAGAAAACTTGTACTGGGTAATAAAGGCGCTAGGGCTTGGGCAATAACCGAAACCATAAGGGCTAAACCTAAGAGCATAAATAGAGAGGCAAAATTAATGGCTTTATGACGCGTTGCATTGTCTAAGGTTTGACTTAGTTTGTTTAGCAATTCTCCATCTGCTTTTGTCCATTTGTTAAATTTGTTGGCAAAAGGAACAAGGGCAAGTAGTATCATGACCCATATGGCATAGTCTATGCTATCTATGAGTAAAACATAACCCATTTTAGAGTCTGGTAATTCCAATGCTGCTTGAATGGCTACCATGTTTCCTGTTCCACCCATCCAAGAACCACTTAACGCACCAAAAGCTTTCCACGCACCTTCTTCAAAAAATCCGTTGAGTAAGAAGAACATGACAATGAATCCTAAGGAGATACTCAATGAGGCTAAAAAGAATGTAAGCAAGATTTTCTTCCCTAATTTAAAGATGCTTCTTATGTCACTTTGAAGTAACATTAAAAATATCATGGCTGGAAGTAGGTTAGATTTAAAACTTTTATAGGCTAAGTTTATCTCTTCTGTTTTTGTCCAAAGTTCAAGACTAGAGAGTGTCATAACTGTAAAGTATAAAATAACAATGGCAGGTAAATAGTCAAAAAGTTTAGCTTTTGTCTCTTTTTCAAGATAAACAAGTAATGAAGCAATAAATATTAAAATGGTTAGGTAAGGGAAAGCTGTTGTTATCATTTTTGAAGTATAGAGTATTTAGACTTAAACAGCATATTTGTTTACTTGCTAGGAAGTAAACATTTTTCTCCTTTGTCAGGATAGCGTGCATCTTGTGTGACAACTGTATCAATAGATTCTTCCATTATCTTTTGTGATATTGTCAAAGATGTGTTAAAGAATAATGCTCCGAGTTCAAATATACTGTCTTCATCATCAGCAGAGGCAAAAATGGTTTTAAATATAGATGAAATATCATTGGCTAAATGTTTACACTCTTTATTTTTTGTACTCTTTTGATCTGTTTTAAATTTGTTTTTTACACTTCTTAACTCATCATAGATGGCACGGTTACAGACTTTAGCTTTTTTACCTTGGTAGAGATAACAGATGTCGTGCTGCATACAAAGAGCATCTATATCATCATAAGGTTTTATAAGAAAATAAGACTCTATAATCTTTTCTCTTTTTTCCTTACTTAGTTTTCTAAAGTCTTCACTTTCATTGTTATCGAGTATAGGATAATCTTTACCACAAAAACAGCCATATTTAAAATCTTCAGATATCGTTTCGCTGGCAGTTATGGGTGAGGCACAATCTTTAGCGTTTAGTTGATTCTCCAGCATGGTTTTAGTGGGCTTGGGGTTTATGTCTTTGAAGTTAGTAGCATTGAGTAGTGAAAAAGAGAGTGTCAAAATAAGTAAAAAAGTATAATTCATGGTAAATCCTTATATCTATAATAAGTATAACTAAAATACTTTTTAAGAAAGAAGTTTTAGGATTTATTTGTATGTAAGTTTTTATGACCTTTTGATTCTATAGGTTTAATTGCTATAATCTTCTAGGAAAGAAAAATAGGGAATGAAACCATGGCTTTTAATGCAGATGA
>CACVAR010000356.1 GCA_902727905.1 uncultured Sulfurovum sp.
TCAACAAAGAGGAACAGGCACTCTCGCAAAAAGCCAACAGTCTTGCTGGTTATTGGGCTGCCAAAGAAGCCATTGCTAAAGCTTTAGGTTGTGGGATTGGTGCAGAACTTAGTTTCCATGACATCACCATTTATAAAGATGCAAAAGGTGCTCCTCATTTTAGGCTAAGTGAACGTGCCAAAAAAATCCATAAAATGAAAAGCTCTTCACTCTCCATTGCTCATGATGGTGGTTTTGCCATCGCCATTGCTATTGTGAGTCAGATTGAAAATGATAATGCATAAAATACTGCTCCTAGAGGATGATCTTAATTTACGTGACACCATTGTTGAAGAGCTTGAAGAAGAAGGCTTTACCCTAACAGCAACAGATAAATCAGATGATGTCATTGACCTTACTTATGATAATAAGTTTGACCTCTATCTCTTTGATGTTAATGTCATTGGCATGAATGGGTTTAAACTTTTAGAAGCCTTACGTGAAGCTGGCGATGAAACGCCAACTATTTTCTTAACTTCCAAAAACAAAACGCAAGATGTCATCGAAGGCTTTGATGTCGGTGCTTCGGATTATCTTAAAAAACCTTTTGATATTGATGAACTCATTGCCCGTATGTTTCGCTTTTTAAGACAGAAAAAAATACATAAACTCTCAACAACTGTTAGTTATTTCCCTGAAAATTTAGAGGTCATTAACAATGACAAAAAGATACTTCTGAACCAAAAAGATGCCAAAATACTTGAATACTTTTTAAGCCATAAAAATCAAGTCGTCTCCAAAGAGCAGATTTTAGATGATGTTTACGAAGGTGAATACATTACTGATTCAACCTTTAGAGGCTACATTAAAAAAATAAAATCTGCCATAGGTGAAACACACCTACGTAACATACGTGGTCAAGGGTACATTTTTGAAACGTTATGAAAAAGTTTCCCTAGTTCGTTTCTTTGCACTCTTTTTAGGTGCTTTTCTACTCATGTTTCTGCTCTTAGGCAGCCTCTACTACTTTCAAGAAAGCAGCCGTTTAACTAAAGAACTCGAACTCACCACCCAAATGAATTACATCGAATGCATGAAACTTGGCATGGGTGGCTGTGAAAGTTACCAAAATGCTAAACCTGACCTAGGTTCTTTACATACAGATATTGCCTATACTTTGGGACTAGTGCTACTTTTATTTATTCCTATTTCACTCTTTCTCTCCTTTTTCGCCTTAAAACCTGTGCGTCAAGCCTCTACCATGATTGACAACTTCATCGCGAACATTGTGCATGACATTAACACACCCATCGCGACTATTATGCTCAATGCTAAGTCCCTCATGAAACGTTCCCAAGAAGCTCCTAAAAAACTTACACGCATCCTCTCCTCAGCAAAACAACTCACTGACATGCAACATGACCTTTTAGCCTTAGCTGATGAAAAAACAGAAATAAACGTTGAAACAATAGAACTCAAAGCACTCTGTGAAGAGATTATTGAAGGTTTTAAACTGCAATACCCTACACAAATTTTTGAACTTGAACTCAAAGAACAAAGCGTTGTGGTAAATGCTGTTGACATACATCGTGTCATTCAAAACTTACTCTCCAATGCTGTCAAATACAACCGAGATGAAAAACCTATCAAGCTCTATAACATGCATAATAAACTTGTCATCAAAGATCAAGGAAAAGGAATGGAACATCCTGAAAAAGTCTTTGAAAAAAACTATCGTGAAGATTACAGCATTCAAGGAAATGGTTTAGGGTTAGCTTCTGTTTTAAGCATGTTAGAACGAAATAAAATTAATATAAATGTAAAAAGTAAAATTAATTATGGAACAACAATCTCATTAAACTTTAGTTAAACGCTTCTACTGTATATTTTAAGTATGAAAAAAATTTATATACTACTATCATTAACCATTATGTTAATGGCAGCACCACTAACCGAAGAAAAAGCCCTAGAGCTATTTGAGACCATTAAAAACAGCGAATATTCTGAAGTTGTCGCCTTATGGGACAATGAAATGAAAATAAAATCACAATCTCGCTCATCTGGTCGTCAAAGCTTATGGGATGATGATGAAGACCCCATTGATGCTCAAGACAATGCCAGCCATCATGGGGCCGACTAATGAAAAGGTTCGTCCCATACTTACTATTATTACCATTCACAGTAATGGCTGAAAACAACTTTTTACAAACACAGTACACTTCCCTAAAAAAAGGTTCAACACAAGACCAAGTCATCTCTCTTTTTGGAAAAGCTGAACATAAAGAGAGTTTTTTAACTGGAGACTTAGATGTTGAAGCTGGTATTACAGCCAATGCTGTTTTAAAAAAGAGTAGTAGCATCAACTATTTTAATGCCCTTAACGATGATGACTTTCTCATCCATCAACTCTCTGTAAACTATTACTTCAATCACCAAAGCATGCTAAGCCTTGGTAGAGAAGATATGAGCCTAAACCTACTCAACGGAAGTTTTGATGGTGCCTTGGTTGCCAGTGCCTTTGATGACCTTTTTGTCAAAGCCTTCTACTTTAAACACTATGCTTACTTAGTCCCTACTTTCTACTTACATGGAGAACTTGACGGGATGGCAGGGATTTCACTCAACTACTCCAAAAGTTGGTTTGATTCTGAATTAACCTACTTTAATGAGAATTCAGAGCATCGTTCAAGCCTTTATTTAGGCTTACTTAACAAACCGTATAAGGCTGGAATAGAACACATGCAATTCCTCTCTTCAGGAAGAGCTAATGAACGTGCCTACAAACTCCACATGGGAATGAGGCATAAAGCTTTTTATGCTGAAACAGGTTTTATGCATGTCTATGATGGTGGTCTTCAAAACATTTATACTTTTGGAGGGTCTGAATTTAATAGCTTCGGATTAACCTCTTTTATGAATAATCCAAATGCAAAGAA
>CACVAR010000357.1 GCA_902727905.1 uncultured Sulfurovum sp.
ATTTTATAGTCGCCCTCTACAATAAAACGTTGTATTTGCAAAGCTATTTTCTTTAACTCATCAAATGCAATATCATCATCTATAGAAAATCTTATGGCTACTTTTTTCATAACAAAATCATAACATAAAAATATGCTATAATTTATACATGATTAAAGAACATGAATTGGATAAGCTTATTATTTGTAAAAAGTGCCATACCTTACATGAAAAAGTCCTCATAGCAGAAAATGAAAAAGCTTTTTGCTCTGAATGTAATGTACTTCTTTACCACAATGATAGTGATATGTTAGACAAAATGCTTGCCCTTGTTATTACAGCTTCTATATCACTTTTTGTTGCTTTTCAATTCACAGTCGTTAGCATTAATATTCAAGGTATGGAGAAAAGCCTAACACTTACTTCACTCTTTATGGTGCTGGCTGAACACAAACAGTATATTGTAGGAATAATGTTTTTATTTCTCATTGTTATTTTTCCTATCGTTATTATTTTTGCAACATTTCTACTACTCTTTTTTATGAAAATAGAAAAAGCAGGATACCTAACTAAACGCCTACTTATATTACTTGCTCACCTTAAACCATGGAGTATGATAGACATATTTTTTATTTCACTTTTAGTTGCGATGGTCAAACTCTTTGATATTGCCAACATAGAACTTGGCGTAGCCTTTCTGGCTTTTGTTCTTACCTTAATGCTTGACATTCTCATTACCAAAAGTCTTAGTTTTCATCAGCTTTGGGAAATACATCATCAGATATATGGAAGCATCGATGAAGAATGAACATTACATACGCTGTCACATTTGTGAAACAGTAAATTATGATAATAGCCTTACCTCAGAATGTAGACGTTGCCATAGTAAAATAAGTAGTTCATTACATGATTCATACACCAAGACATTGGCACTTCTTATTACGGCTATCATACTTTATATTCCTGCCAATTTATACCCCATTCTAACAACAAAACAGTTTGGTGTAAATTCTGAAAGTACCATCATCGAAGGCATAATACATCTTTGGGAACTTGGTTCTTACCCCATAGCTATTATTATTCTTATTGCCTCTGTTGTTGTGCCTATTTTAAAATTTTTACTCATTATCTATTTACTTGTGGCTGCGAAATACAAAACACGTTCTACCTTACTCGATAAACATAAGATTTTTTATATTACTGAATCTATTGGACCTTGGTCGATGGTCGATGTTTTTGTGGTAATTATTCTCTCTGTTCTTATTAATTTTACTGGGGTAAGAATCTATCCCGGTATAGGCGCAACTGCTTTTGCACTCATGGTATTTTTTACCATGCTCTCAGCCCTCTCTTTTGACACACGTCTCATCATAAATCATGAAAAAGGAAAAAACTTTCATGCCTCTAAATAAATATAATTCTCCACGAATCAAAGAGTCAAAAGGAATCCAACTACTCACTACAATTTGGATGGTTCCTTTTATAGCATTGGTCATTGCTTTATGGTTAGCCTACCAATACTACTCTAAAGTAGGACCACTTGTTAACATAGAGTTTAAAACAAATGCTGGACTGGTTGCAAAACAAAGTCATGTCAAGTTACGTAATGTTATTGTAGGAACGGTTGAGAGTGTTGCACTTTCAGAGACAGGAGATGGCGTAACAGTCCAAGTACGTATGAACAAAAATGTTTCAAAATACTTGAATAAGTCAGCAAAGTTTTGGATTGTTCACCCTGATGTTGATTCAAGTGGTATTACAGGACTAGACACGCTTCTCTCTGGTTCTTATATTGAACTCAAAGCGTTAAAAGATGAAAAGACCAAAAAAAATTTTATAGGCTTAGAAGAAGCACCACCTGAAGATATGAAAGGAAAAACTTTTTTACTCTCAGCACCCAAGTCCTATCATTTAAAAAAAGGCTCTAATGTCTACTATAGAATGATTAAGGTCGGAAAAGTTCAACATGTGGGCATTGCGCCAGATGGTACAAAAATAAACTTTGTCATCTTTATTCATGAAAAATATATTCAATACATTAACAAAAACAGTCAGTTTTACACTACTTCTTCAGTATCTGTGGATATTTCAAAAGGGAAGTTAGACTTAAATGTTGCATCACTTTCACAAATTGCCAAAGGGGGAATTTCAATTTATACACCAACCCAAAGCTTTCAACAAGATGCTCATTTAACTTTAAAAAAGAGTCATATATTTCCTCTCTATAAAAACTTAAATCAAATGAAAGCAAAACACCTTATGCGAGGTATTCATGATAAAGCCTATAAATTTGTCTTTAATGAAAGCATCTCACAACTGGAAATTGGTTCTTCCATAGAATTTAATGGTTTTCAAGTAGGACATGTTATAGACATTTCCAGTCACTTTAATACAAAATCCAGAACCATTGAATCTGAAGTCTATGCGATTATACACACCCAAGGTTTCTCTCATAATTCCTCTGCAAAAGAAGGTGAAAAGATAATTGAATGCTTAGTAAATGATGGACTTAAAGCGCGACTCCATAGTGTCATACCGGTTATTGGTACAAAATTTATTGACTTAGTTTTTGACAATAATAAAAGTGCTAAATTAAGCATGGAAAATGGATTTAATCTTTTCCCTACAATTAAGATGCAAGAGCAGTCCAATATTTTACACGAGATAGAGGAAGTAGTTAGTAAAATAAAAGAGCTCAAACTAGAAAAGCTTTTAGCTTCAGCAACGAGAATTTTTGAGCACAATGAAAAACCTGTTAATGAGATCTTAACCAATCTAAAAAAGACCATTAAAGTTGTCAATACAACACTCAATACCTACACTAAAACAGCAAAAAATATTAATACAATTACAGAGCAAGAATCACTTAAACAGTTACCAGCTACTTTAGAAACCACGCTTAATGAATTAACACGAACGCTAGAGCAAGTTAAGACATTGAGCCAAGACTATAATGCAAACTCAAAATTTTCTGCCCAACTTGCCTTAACCATGAAGGAACTCACACAAACAGCTGAATCGGTGGGTAAAGTAAGTAAAACATTAGAACGAAAATCAAATGCCCTCATACTAGGAGATAACTAATGCCAAAACTACTACTTTTATTACTCATCTTACTCTTTACAGCTTGTGGTTCTAAGAAATTCTATACTTTAGGAGAACAATTAAATATAGAGTCTAAAACTACACATACAGAACAAATAGATGTCGTCAAAGTCATTGTGCCAAAGTACCTAAAAGAACATAAGGTTGTACGGCAAGTAACGCCTTACCAAATTGAGCTTGTTGACAAAGCACATTGGTTAATCCCTATGGAAAAAAAATTAACACAAATGCTTATTGATTACCTACAACAATCCATGAAAAATCCAAACATTCACCTCTACCCTTGGGCTGGTGACAATAAAACCAGTAAACGAATTGCTTTAGATATTAAAAGGTTTATTGCCTCAAACAAAAAGGTTAGTCTAAGAGCAAACTATACGATTACTAAGTTGGGTACTAACAGTAGTAAAACAAGCTACTTTGAGACAGAAGTAAAAACCAAGGAGAATATAGAGAGTATGATGCAAGCAATGGAAGAAGCTTACTTAGAATTATTAGAAGAAATTAGTAGTACTATTATTAACAATAAATAAGTATAATTATAAATGAAATTTTTTAATCTGATATATTCACTAATATCTAAAGTTTTTATGCTAGTCATATTGGTACTTATAGCACTTATATTCTACTTTACTTCACCTATAAAAACTACGGAGACTGTGGTTTTACCACAAGGTTCTGTGACCAAAGTTATTAAACATTTAAAAGAACAAGGCTATGAGTTAACAGCTTTAGATACCTATCTCTTAGCTTATGTACTAAATGCACCTAAAAGTGGTACGCTAGTGATTGGAAAAGAAAATATGAGTCGTATTGATTTTCTAAAAAAACTAAGCTCAGCAAAAGAAGCTGTTGATATTGTAACCCTTATACCCGGAGAAACACGCCCCATATTTTTAGAAGCGCTGGCTAAAAAGCAAAATCTAGATCTAAACAAACTAGAAAGTGCCTACGAAGAATACGCCCGTTATAAAGAAGCTGGAATTATGCCTGAGACCTATCATGTTCCTAAAGATATTACAGAAGCGAAACTCATACAAACACTGGTGGGACAGACAGAAAAACGATATAAAGAACTAGCCAATAAATATTTAGAAAAATATGACAAAAAAGAGTGGTTAAAAATTTTAACCATTGCCTCCGTCATTCAAAAAGAAGCTGCTAACAATAAAGAGATGCCCATTGTCGCTTCTGTTGTCTATAACCGTTTAAAAATAGATATGCCATTACAAATGGATGGTACTTTAAACTATGGAAAATATTCCCATGTTAAAGTAACACCTAAACGCATCAGAACAGATACATCAGGTTTTAATACTTATGCCAATAAAGGACTACCTCCCTACCCTGTTTGTTCAGTCTCTGAAGAAGCGATAAAAGCAGCGCTCAAACCTGAAACAACCAACTATCTATACTTCATGAAAAATAAAGATGGTGTGCATGACTTTACAGACTCTTACAATCAGCATTTAAAAAATATTCGTAAAGCTAGATAAGGCTAGTGTTTTTTAAAAGCTCAAAATAAAAGTAGTGCCTACGCCTACTTTTGAATCCATTTCAATGCCAATATCATAAGCTTGACAAACCTTATGCACAATATTAAGCCCCAAACCAAAACCACCAACTTGGTCGCTGGCTCGGTAAAAACGCTCATAAATAGCCTCTTTATCTTTTTTAGAAATTCCTACCCCTGTGTCTTTTATAATAAGTCTATTGTCAACAATGGTAATTTTTATCGTACCGTTGACCTTATTATATTTAATAGCATTGTTGACTAAGTTATGTACGAGTCGAACAAAACTCTCTTTGTCTATCTCAAAATAAAGCTCATTCTTTTCTTCTAAATCCATCTCTATCTTTTTCTTTTCTGCTAACAACGAGAGATAAGTAAGTTCTTCCTTTAAAATTTTATTGAGACATAGCTCTTCAGGCACAACCTCTTTTGAGTTTTCCAACATCAAATACGTTAAATCTTTATGAATCTCTGAAACTCTAGTAGCTGACAGTTTAATACGCTCTAAGTTCTTAGCCGTCGCAAGCTTTGGAGCATTTACAGAAAGCATTAAAGCTGTAATTGGTGTATTGAGTTCATGCGTACTATCTTTAATAAAACTATCCAACTGAAGACGTTTTTGCTGTATGGGCTTAATGAAAAGTTTTGCTAAAAAGTAACCAACAATGGCTAGAAAAATATAAATCCATAAAAGATAAAAAATGATTTGATACTCTAGTCTAGTAATATAACTGTCAATCCCTTCTTTTTCAATAACAATACTCTTCACACCCAAGTGTCCAAATGTACTGTTATCCACTAATATCATGTTATTTCCCTCTTGATAGAGTTTTTTATGAAAATCAATATCGACATTAATAGAAGAGACTAAAGCATTATTATTTTTATCATAAAAACCTATCTTCCCTTGATACTTTTTAACAACTTCTTCTAAAGAAAATGCTTCTCCACTCATATGGGCATGAATAATTTTAGAAGAGAGAACCGAAGCATTCATCTGCATAATATTTCGTGTTTTTTCAAAAAATGCTTTGGATTCACTTTCATAAAAAAGATAAGCAATAATGGCGAAAAGTATAAAAGAAGAACTAAGATAAAGTAATAAAAACTGTACAAGTGTACGTCTTTCTTCTTTAGTTAAATACATAACCCACACCCCTAATCGTAGAAATAGCACCCTCACCCAAGTGTTTTCGTAAAGTTTTAATGTAGGTACGTAGTGTGGCTGAACTAGGAGCTGTATCATAAGACCAAACATTAACCATAAGCTTGTCAGCAGAAATAACTTCTCCTCTGTGTCTTAAAAAGTAAACCAAACACTCTCCTTCTTTTTTAGAAAGCTTAATCTTTTTATTTTTAACAGTTAAGATATACCGTGACAAGTCATAATAAGTCGTGGATGAAATTTCAAAAATATCTGAACTATCTATCTTAAACTGACGTTTTATGTTGTCAATTCTTGCCTTCAGTTCTATCATTTCAAAAGGCTTTTTCAAGTAGTCATTTGCACCCAATTCAAAGCCTTCTAAAACATTTTGAGGGGTATTCATAGAAGTAATAAAAATAGCTGGTGTACTGTTCCCTGACTTTCGGAGATTTTTTAAAAGTTCAAAACCATTTAAAAGAGGCACATTCACATCCAAAAGTAAAAGATCAAATTTTCTTTCAAAGAGTAAATCCTCTGCTTCTACCCCATCAAAGACTGTCCTAACGCTATAGTTATAATCTTCAAGATGCTCAACAATGACCTCAGAAAGCATAAGGTCATCCTCGAGTAGCAGAATGTTCATTGGTTATTATACTTCTTCTTGCTTCTCAATATGCTCTTCAGCACCTTCACTAAGCTTCATAAGTAGCACAAGGTTTCGTACGGAATAAAACTTCTCCGATCTGGACCAAGCTAGTTTAGAAACAGCCTCTTGAAGTTCTGGAAACTCTTCATTGTTAATCAGTCCTTCTGTTATCTGCTCACCGTTACTTCCATTGGTATAAACGGTTCTAATAGCATAAATATCTTTAGTCACAGGATAGGCTTCTATAGACGATTTAATAGCATCATACATTGTATCAATCTCAGGAATAATAGAGTCAAACTCATCAAAACCTCGGTATCCATAATTAGAAATGACAGCTTCATAACGTTGTCCATTTAATGTCCAAATATCTGTACCAACACCATTTTCAACCTTTTTAGCTTTTCCCCAAAATGCCATAATAAAAGTGTGTAATACATTTGCTTCAAACTGCTGGAAAATATTTTCTATGGCATCTTCAGCCGTTGCAGCTTGTGCGACAAATGACTCTACAAAAGAATCATTTGGAAATAACATAGTAATATCTACTTGAACAACCACAGACTCTCCAAAGTCTTCCATAAGAAATGCCTGAGCAACAATACCTGGAAAAAGTCCTTCTATAAAAAAGTACTCTTCTGTCTGTCCCACTTCCATGTCATGTGCTTCTAATAGTGCTACTAATTGTTTATTAACATCTATATCTAATAATTGACTCATTTTCCTACCTTAAATATTTTTAACGTAAATCATAGTTAAATGTGCCTTAGTAGCTACTTCATACCAGCAAATGAACTAACCTTTCTAACTTTCAAATCTGGGAAAGATGTTACTACTTGTACTTTAAAGTCAGGAAAACTATCAACCTTCTGCCACTTTCCACAAGAGCTAGGAAATGAAGAAACAAACTCAACATCTATATCGGAGAAAGAATCTACATACTCTATTTTAAGATCAGGAAAAGAGTCTACAAACTGCACTTTTCCATAGAGTGTTATGCCATTCTTAGTACAAGATTCAGATGAACTCGCATTTAATGTATGCGCTGATATAAAAATAAACAGAGCAACAATGAACTTTTGAGATAATATTTTCATTTACTTTTTCCTTTTTAAATAGAGTGAAACAGATAAATTATACTCAATAAAAAATCAAACTAAGACGCTAAAGTAACTTAATAACACACTCATAAAAACTAAGAAGACTATTTTTCATAAAAATTCCTTTTTTCTTCCCTTCCTTAATATGCCAAAGTATACTTCTTCCCCTAAAAACACTTCAGGAATTATCATGCGAAAAATATTGGCTTTTATCTTGCTATTTTCACTTTACGGACAAAGTGAAACATTAAAAATTGGAATTAAACCTTCAGAACCATGGGTTATGTACGATGAGAACCTGAGTGAAGACGAGCGTAAGCCCATTGGTTTTAGTATTGACTTATGGAACAAAATTGCTTCAGAGTTAGATGTAAAAACAGAATGGGTTTATCTTGATTCTGTAACCGAACTGATTAAAGCTACTAAAGAAAAAGAGGTAGATGCTTCTATTTCAGCTGTCACCATTACCTCATCGAGAGAAGCAGAAATAGACTTTTCAAACTCTATGTTTGAGCTTGGACTACAAGTTATGGTAGATGCTGAAAAATCATCTGCCTCTGTTTTAGAACTTATGGGAAAAGAGATCTCTAAAATGATGACAACACAGTCGGTTCTAATGTTCTTACTTTTTTTATTCATTACCATGCACTTACGTTGGTTTGTAGACAAAAGAGATGTAAACTCTGACCTCTTTTCTAAAAACTATCTAACAGGTATTGTCGATGCTTTCTGGTGGGGAATCACCATGCTTATTACATGGGAAACCCCTCCAAGTAAAGGTCTGGCTCGAACCATTGATCTTATGTGGCATATTGTCGGAATCTTAGCTGTCAGTATCTTAACAGCCATTGTTACTTCTGCCCTAACAGCACAAGCCATTGGTGGGTCGATTCGTTCAGAAAAAGATTTAGCTGGTAAATATGTTGCAGCCGTAGCAACGGATGCACCACGTCAGTATGTGGAAAAAATCGGAGCCAATGTTATTCCTGTAAAAACATTAGAAGAAGGTATAGCGCTTCTAAGAAAAGGAAGTGTAGATGCCTTAGTTCATGATGGACCAAGACTGGTTTACCTTGCCAACCAATACAACAAAAAAGAGAAGAAAAAGCTACTTACTGTTGCCCCATTTACTTTTAATCCTCAAAACTACGGCATTGTATTCCCAACAAGAAGCGAACTGAAAGAGCGTGCAGACAGAGCATTGTTAAAACTACGTGAAGCCAATGGCTTAGAAAATAGTTTTCACGAAGAGTTAAAGCAAAAATGGTTGAAGAATAACTAAGTATTTTAACTCATGAGGTAGAGGTAATATACCAATACCTTTACCTCTAATAAAAATTATTTAACGCTCTTCTTTCATTTTATTATAAAAGTAATTAGTCGCTTGAACATAACCATCAACGCTTCCACAGTCAAAACGATCACCTTTAAATTTATAGGCTAAAACCATTCCTTTTTTGGCATGGTTCATTAAAGCATCTGTAATTTGTAACTCCCCATTCTTACCAACTTTAGTTTCTTCTATGGTTCTAAAAATATCTGGGGTTAAAATATAACGACCAATGATGGCTAAGTTTGAAGGAGCATCTTTAGGCTCTGGTTTTTCCACCATATTTGAAATCATAAAAACATCATCATCAATCTCTTTACCATCAATCACACCATATTTATACGTCTCTTCTTTTGGAACTTCTTGAATGGCAACCACACAACATTTATATCGTTCATAGACTTTAACCATTTGTGCTAAGACATTGTCATTCTCACCATTAGCACATAAATCATCAGCTAAAATGACCCCAAAAGGCTCATTACCAATCAACGGTTCGCCTTTTAATATGGCATGACCAAGTCCTAACATTTCAGTTTGTCGCGTAAATGTAAAGGTACACTTATCCATAATATCTCGCGTTGTTCTAAGAAGTTCCTCTTTTGAAGAGCCTTTAATTTGATGTTCTAACTCATAAGAAATATCAAAATGTTCAACCAAAGCTCTTTTTCCTCGTCCTGTAATAATCGCCATGGTTTCCATACCAGCTGCACTTGCTTCTTCAACGCCATACTGTATCAATGGCTTAGTCAAAATAGGTAACATCTCTTTAGGGGTCGCTTTTGTAACAGGTAAAAAGCGTGTACCATAGCCAGCAGCTGGGAATAGACATTTTTTTATCATTTTTTATTTTCCTTTATTTAATTGGTTTCAACCACAGTATCTCATAAGGTTGCATGGTAAATACTGTTTGTTCTAAATACTGATGCGAAATAATATCCCTTAATACACCTTCAACATGGCTTGATAAATCTATTTCTATCGCTTTATTTTTAAAATTATGTAAAGCAATCAGATAATGCTTCTCTTCTTTGTCATAACGTTTAATGGCAAAACTCTCTTGACCCAATGTTAAAAACTCAAATTTTGAGAAAGGATCAAAACAGGGTTCATTAATTCTAATTGAGATGAGTTGCTTATAACGCTTAAAAAGATTGTTACGTAAGCTTCCCTGTTCATCCAATGCCTCTTGAATGTTGTCAAAATTTAACTTTTCACGATTGATGGTTCGGTTACGTCTGGTTTTACGTACAGCTTCATGATAATTTTGAGAACCTACTAAAGAGTGAAAATAAATACCCGGTACACCAGGCATGGCTAAAGCAACAGCTTGTGAAAGAATCATGCGTTTCAATCGTACAGTATCATCTTCTTTAGGGTCTGTTAAAATATCAATATAACTACAATTTAACTCATAAGGTAACTTTTCATCTCCTACTGTTCTATAAGAAACCAAACCTCCATGATCTTCACAAGATTGGACTAAGAACTTTAACTCTTTACCATCAAGAATATCACTTACTGCCCTTACCCCAACCCCATCATGACTTGCCGTGAAGTTAAAGAAACAAACTTTATCTGAAGGAAGATCTAAACTTGCTGCCCATGCTGTTAATTTTCTTGTATCGCCTTGTAGAATTGCAAAGGCAAGTAGTGGTGGTAAGGTAAAGTTATAAACCATTTGTGCTTCATCATTTCCTGTTCCAAAATAGGAAACATTTTCATGATGAGGAACATTCGTCTCGGTAATAATAAACACCTCTTCAGCAACAGCATGAATAACATCACGCATCAATTGAATCAGTTCGTGGGTTTGAGGAAGATGAACACAACTCGACCCCACCACTTTCCAAATAAACGCAATGGCATCTAACCTTAAAAGCTTTGCTCCTTTTTCCACATAAAAAAGTAACACATCTAACACAGCCAAAAGTACTTTAGGATTGGCATAGTTCAAATCAACCTGATCAGCACTAAAGGTTGTCCAAATATTACGTATGTGTCCTTCATCATCACTAAACTCGGTGAGTAAAGGGGTGGTTCTTGGTCGTACTACTTGAGATAAATCCAAAGAAGGGTCAAGGTCAATAAAGAAATTATAATACTCTGGATCATTGGCTAAAAACTTCTCAAACCAATCACTCAATTGGCTCATGTGATTAATGACCCCATCAAACATCAAACGATGATGCTCACTCAATGTCTTTATATCTCGCCATGAACCTTTTAAGGGACAAACTCCTTTGTAGTCCACAATGGAAAAACCATCATCACTTGAATAAGGATAAAAAGGTAGTATATGCACACTGTTAATACAATCTTGCACATACTCATTTAAAAAGCGATTTAACGTGGCTAATGCTGTCTCTCCTTCATGAAAAATCTGATCACCATAAGTAATCAGTATGATATCTTCTTCATTCAGACGATAAGGTTCACTTTTAATTCTTTTCTGATACGCTTCAATAAGCTTAACAATCCCCTCATAAGCACTACTAGCATCTTCCTTGTCCCCATAAATAATTTCTAAGGAAAGCCCAATACGCTTTAAACGTTCTTCAAAACTGTACTCTTCTGTTTTGTCCATTATTTATTGTCCTCCATCACGGTCTGAATAAACTTTTCAGAAATCTCTGGTAATACAGAGCGTAAACTAATCCATGCAGAAAGTGAGGGTACACCAAGGGGATCAGCCAAAAAGCTCGCACAAGCTTCTTGTAGCGCTTTATCAAAGGTCTCTACAGCCTCTATCTCTTTTTTACGGTCAAAATCTAAAGCATTAAACTTGGCAACAGCATCATAACGCGCAATTGCCTTTCTACTCTCATAAAAAAATGAGCTTCTTAAACTGGTAAGTGATTCTTCAGAAAAGGTTACGCCTCTTTGTGACATGACCCTAAAAATTGTTTGTGCAATATCTATGGACATTTTTGCCACCCCTCCTTCTAAGGCTTTTGAAGGGTTGTCTCCTGTTAATTCTTGGTGCTTATGTTCATAACTTTCCATAATTTCTGTTTGACAAATTCTTCGGACAGAAGTGTTGTCATAAACTTCACTTAATGTTGAAACTTCCAGTCCCCACGTTGGTGAAATTCTAATGCCTCGAGCAAGCGTTCTAATAAAAGCAAACTCTCCTGAAAGAGCATAACGGAAGCTGTCCATATAATCTAAATATTCACTCGCACCATAAGTTCTTTTCAATGCTTTAATAAATGGAGAATAAAACAGTCTTGTTACACGTCCATGCAGCTTATTTGTTACACGTGAGTAATACCCTTTATTAAACTCAAAATCAAGCGCTGGATGTACAATAGGATAAAAAAGTCGTGCAGGAATTGCACGAGAATAGTTTACAATATCACAATCATGTAAGGCAAATGCATAAGCATTTTTATCAGATAAAGCATACCCTAACATGGTCCAAACATTACGACCTTTACCTTTAATATTAATGCTTCTAAAACCTTGGTCATCAAACTCTTTATAAAGTTTTTGAACATTTGGACCATCATTCCAAAGTACATCAACACGTGCATCTAAAACAGACATAATTTTTTTAACTTTTTTAAACTGCTCTTCGCTAGCTTGGTCTAAGCCTAAAATAATCTTGTAAAGGTACTTAACCCCTCTAAGCTCATAAAGTATGGTCTGCATTGCTGGGGTTTCAAACTCAGAGTAAAGTGCTGGTAACAGTAACACCATATTGTGTCTATCTGAAAACTTCTCTAGCTCCAACTCAATATCTTCCAATGACCTATCTGCCACATCTTGTAGTGTTGTTATTGTTCCATTTTGAAAAAAGTCTGCCATTATTATTCCTCTATTTTTTAAGTACGATGATAAAATCCATCACGTTTGTACCGGTTGCACCAATTGTAAAGTCATAATCCAGTGCCTTAAAAAATCCATAGCTATTACTCTCTTTTAAATAATATTCTGGATCTAACTGCTGCTCTTCTATCTTTTTATAAATACCATAATCTAAAAAAGCTCCTGTGGCAGGTGAGTTACCATCTATGCCATCACTTCCTGCTGACAAAATAGAGATGTTTTTACCAATGGTCTCCTTCAGTAGAAGTCGTAAAGCCAACTCTTGATTACGCCCTCCCTCTCCATTACCTTGAACCTTAGTCGTCGTTTCTCCACCAAAAAGTAGACAAAAACTTTTATATTTCTTATCATACTTTTTAATTTTTTTGGCAATGTACTTACTCGCTTCTTTTGAAGACATGGCAAGTGATGTTGTAACAATCTTAACGCGTTCCACATCATTAACAATCGATAATTTGGCTTCTTCTAAAGCGATTTCATTATTCCCCACAATAAAGTGAGGTATGCTACCGTTCAGCATCGGCGCAGAACCAATGGTATGCAAATCATCACCTATAACATCACTTAGAACCAAAACAACCCCATTGGCTTTAGTACAATTGGCTAACTTTCCACCCTTTACTTTTGAGATGGCTTTTCTAACACTGTTTAATGCTTTAATGTCAATTCCAGAACCCAAAAGTGATGAAGAAATCTTTTGAAAATCTTCTAAAGTTAATCCTTCTATAGGTTTTTCAATCATCGCAGAAGCCCCACCAGAAAGAGAAAAAATAAAGAAGTCATCTTCTTGCATCGTAGACATCATCTCCATAAGCTTATCTGCACTATCAAAACTCTTTTGTGAAACCAGTGGATGAGAAGAAGTAAAATGTTCTCCTCTTTCAAGTTCTCCTACCTGATGAGAAATGGCTACGCCAGCTTTAATTTTCTCACCTAAAACATCTTCACAAGCTTTAGCCATACCCAATCCAGCCTTACCAACAGAGAAACAGTAAAGATTATTAAACTCTTTTAGAGCATACTTCTTATCGCATATGGTTAAATATTTTTTACTTATAGTAAGATTGTTTCTAATAATAGACTCAGCTGTTACAGACTTAAGCGCTTGATAATAAATGACCGTTAAAACTTCTCGACTAGACATTTTTTAACACCATTTCATTCCAACCTTTACTGCCCATAAAACTTGATTTTTGGATATTTTCTAAACCTGTTTCTAAATGGGTACCATCATATTTTTTAATCACTATGGGTACATCAACACGTTCTAACATTTCAAGATCATTTTGACTGTCACCTAAAGCAATAGTCTTGACTTTAGTATGGTAAAAGTTTTCAAAAAGCTCTATGGTTTCTGTTACGGCAACCCCTTTATCTTGTAGCTCACCCATCAAATGGTAAAAACGTCCCCCTTGTGTAACCTTTAATTGATAGCCTTGGGCTAAACGTTGTAGCTCTTCTAATTTACTATCATCTTTAAGTAGAAAAGGTTCTGTAAAATTACGCTGTTTTGCACGAAGTACACTATATTGATCTAGTCCTATAGCCTCTCCAACCTCCATATCGGTCATATCTGAAAAACCAATCATGCCAAACTCTGCTCTATAGGTTCGGTAAAACTGTAAAACTTTACTATAGGGCTGACCAAAAGTTATGACTTTTTTATCATCATAATTTGCTAAAGCAGAAAGATCAAAACCTTGGTAATCTTCAGGAATAAAAAGTGATGCACCATTCTCAACAATAAAAGGTTCAGAAATGCCTACTTTCTCTTGCAAGCGTTCAACTTCAGATTTTGTTTTGCTGGTTGTAAATATAAGAGGGATTCCATATTCTTCAATTTTTGCTATGGCTTCTAAAGCATCATTAAAAGAGTAATCATGATGATTCAAAAAAGTACCATCTAAGTCAGTAAATATTATTCGTTTCATTGAAATATTATAGTGTAAATGAAGATGTTAAATGAACAACTTTATGATTAATATATAAACAATTTATAATATATTTATTTTATTTCAAATT
>CACVAR010000358.1 GCA_902727905.1 uncultured Sulfurovum sp.
TATTTATTATAGCCTATATTTATGTGTTAGATATATAAAGTATCTTATTGATATTGGCTATTATAAATATCATTACAATTATTCACTAGACTTTGCTATAGTCCCAAACCAAAAAGTAAATGAAAAATTTTTTGGATTTGATTTCAAAATAATTTTTAATAATTTTAAATATATTATAAATATTATTAACTGTATCATTTTACTGTTTTACCATTTTATAGGACATAAGGAAACAGAGGAGAATATGAAACAAAACTTTTCTTCAACAACTCATTTAATGAAGAACAAAAAGTTCGTTTCACCATTGAACCTAATGGAAATAACACAGAACCTCAACTAATAAGAGGAGAAAAATGGGGTACTTTTTTTGCAACACAGCAAAAACAAACATGGCTTGGTGTCTATGAAGCTAACAAAACTACCGATTGGAAAAATGTAAAATCTTGGTGTTGGGTCAAATCTGGATCATGTACACTGGATCTACCTATTTTACAACCTGGTGACTATGAAGTACGGCTTTTCTTTAACAACTCATTTAATGAAGAAGCAAATATACCTTTCAATGTAGGAAGATTCCCTGGTAACTCAGCTCCAATATTTGAAGAGAATCAAACTGTTAGTAGTAGCGAAGCTATAACTGTAAAACATATTCATCGCTCAACTGAGGGTAACTGGATTGGAATTTTTAAAGAGGGGTCAGCCTATACAAGAGAAAACTTAGAAGGTTGGAGTTATGTAAATGGAACAGTAACTACCCTTGAACCAATCAATGGAGTTATTGAGACAGGTGTTTATGACCTTGTTCTGTTTATTAAGGACGCTTACGAACAAGAAGGGAAAACAGCAAAATTAACAGTTGTTCCATAAGAAACTAACAAGTTTACTCCATTGAGTACCATCGTTCAATGGAGACTTTAAGCGATAATAGCTACAAAATTTCAAAAAATAGAAATTTCATTTCGCTATAATACGCAGAATTATTTAGACTGCTAGGAACATCATGATACAACTAACAAACCTCTCAAAAAGCTTCGGTGGTCAGACACTTTTTAGAGATCTGAACCTCAAAATGAGTAGCAAACAAAAAATAGGACTCATCGGACGTAATGGTTCGGGGAAATCGACCCTATTTAAAATTATATTAGACGAAGAGAGTCATGACACAGGGGAAGTACTCATTCCCAAAAACTACAAAATAGGAACGCTAAAACAGCACCTAGTATTCACAGAGAAAACCGTTAGAGAAGAGTGTTCTTTAGTACTTAGCGAAGAAGAGCAATACAACTTCTACAAAATAGAAAAAATCCTTTTTGGTTTAGGTTTTACAGCTGAAGACTTAGAGAAAGACCCCTTAAGCTTTTCAGGTGGGTATCAAATCCGTATTAACCTTGCGAAACTCTTGGCAACCGAACCAAATATGTTACTGCTCGATGAACCGACCAACTACCTTGACCTACTCTCTTTACGTTGGTTAAAACAGTTCATCCGTACTTTTGATGGTGAAGTCATCATCATCACCCATGACCGTGAGTTTATGGATGCTGTGACTACGCATACCATGGGAATTCAACGTAAATCGTTACATCTCATCCAAGGAAACACGACTAAATATGACGAAACTCTAGCCCTTTCTGATGAAACTTATGAAAAAACGCGTCAAAACCAAGAGAAGAAACGTAAAGAACTTGAAGAGTTTGTCGCCAAAAACAAAGCCCGTGCCTCCACAGCAGCCTTAGCCCAGTCAAAACAAAAAATGCTTGACAAAATGGAAGAGATGGAGAGCTTAGAGTCAGAATCTAACCTAGCCTTTAACTTCAAATACAAAGAAACCCCAGCCAAAATCACCCTACGTGCTGAAAACTTAGGCTTTGGCTACAAAGAAGATGAGCCTCTTTTTCAAAATGTAACCTTTGCTTTAGAAAATGGGAAAACTTTAGCCATCATTGGTAAAAATGGTAAAGGTAAGTCCACCCTTCTCAACTACATCGCTGGTGAACTTCCTGAACAACAAGGGAAAAAAAGCTTTCACCCTTCTACCTCCATGGCACACTTTGGACAGACCAACATAGAGCGTTTGAATACCTCAGCAACCATCATCGATGAGATTGCATCGGTCGATTTAAAAATAGGCATTGCAGAGACCCGGAGCATTTGTGGAACCATGATGTTTTCAGGTGACTTAGCCGACAAAAAAATCTCTGTGCTTTCAGGAGGAGAACGGAGCCGTGTTATGTTAGGTAAAATCATCGCGACCGAGTCGAATCTACTCTTACTCGATGAACCAACCAACCACCTAGACATGTACTCCATTGACTCTCTTTGTACAGCCATAGAGGAGTTTAAAGGTTCAACCATTATGGTTACCCACTCCGAAATGCTGTTACACCGTTTGGCTGATGCTTTGGTTATTTTCCATAAAGGTGGAGCAGAATATTTTGATGGTTCTTACCAAGAGTTCTTAGAAAAAATTGGTTGGGAAGAAGAAGGTGATGTTAGCACTGCTAAAAGCTCACAGAGCAAAGTCGAAGTGAAGCCAAAAGTAGACAACAAAGAGCGTAAACGACTCAAAAAAGAACTCACCCAAGCACGTAGTAAAGAGAATGCTCCTCATAAAAAAGAGCTAGAGTTTTGTGAAACAAAGATTATGGAGTTAGAAGAAGAACTGGAAAGTGAAAATGAACGTTTAGTTGAAGCTTCAAACTCTGGTGACAACTCGGTCATGATAGAAGCTTCACAAAACGTCGGAAAACTTCAAGCTGAGGTAGACGAACTTTTTGAACGTTTGGAAACGGCTTCGGAAGCTTTGGATGCCATAGAAGAGAAATATGCTCCTCAAATGGCTGAGTTGGAATAAATATTTAATATTCCGTAGGGTCGATTTATCGACCATA
>CACVAR010000359.1 GCA_902727905.1 uncultured Sulfurovum sp.
GTGATATAAATACTTATAAATTTATAAAAATAATTTCACATATTTTCTTTTTAATCATTTTTGTAAGAGCATTGTTATTTGTAGATAAACAAGCAAAAAGATAGCATAATTTATTAGCTACATAAACTTCTTAGTCCTATTCGTAGCCTGTGCCTCCAAAGGGTCATCGGGCCAATAGTGTTTTTTATACTTCCCTCGCATCTCTTTCTTCACGTCTTCATAGGCATTGTTCCAAAAGTTTTCGAGGTCTTGGGTGATTTGTAGGGGACGTTTTGCTGGGGAGAGTAGATGAATCATGACCTTTACTTTTCCATTTAGAAGCAGAGGGGTGCTTTTTGTTCCGAGCATCTCTTGCAGTCGTACGGCTAAGATGGGTTGTTCAGCATTGGCGTAGTTTATGGCGATGTTTGAGCCAGAGGCTACGGTTAATCTTTTGGGTGCTAGTTTGTCCAGTGCTTGGGTTTGTTCAAAACTTAGAAGACCCAGTAAAATGTTGTGGAGGTCTAAGTTTCTACAAGCTCTTAAAGTAGTGATGTCTTCTAAATAGGGAGCCAACCATTCATCCATATTTTCTAAAAGGTATTCGTCGTTGAAGTCGGGGAAATCTAAAGCGTGTTCATGAGCATAATGGTTGACAAAGTTCACACGTTCACGGAGAGTTTGGGCTTCTGGTGAGATGTTTAGAGCTTCCATGCCCATCTCTTCTAATTCTGCTATAAGCACTTCAATGACCTCTTCATTTGAGGTGTTTTTTATTTGTCGTTCGCGTAAAGTAATGGCACCTAAACGTTGAACTTCACGGACATCCACACGTTCTTGTTCTTCGTTCCATTCGACCAGTTGGCTTGTGGCTATTTGCTCTTGTAAATGTTCTTCAATGTCAGCTTGAATGACTTCAATGGCTTTGTAAATGCGTGCATTGGTATTGTCTCCTGCTACGTCGGCTACGACTAAAAGCCGTGCGTTAAAGAGTTCATCCTCATGGTGGAGTGAGGCTCCTTTCCCATTGGAGAGTAAGTAGCTTTCTCTTTTGTGTGGGCGTTGTAAGGCAAGTCGGTCAGGGTAGGCAAAGGCTAGGAGTATGCCGAGCAGTCCAGCGTTTATGGATTCTTTTTGGTTCTTTTCGATGTGCTTGGCACTTTTGAGTAGTGTTTTACACTGGGCTATGTTGACGTAGTTGGCACTTACAGCATTTTGTACACGTACGTCATGTAGGACGACCACACGCTCTTTTAAGTCTGAAGAGAAAGAGTTTTTGTAGATGTCTTTTTCAGAGATGAGAACAGCTAAAAGAGAAGCTTCGTAAGAGAGGTTCATCTCTTTGGCACGTAACATCATGTGGGCGAGTCTTGGGTGCATGGGGTAGCGACTCATGGCATGACCATGAGAGGTTATAGTACCCTCTTCGTCCAATGCTCCTAACTGTTGTAAAAGCTTTTTCGCATGGGCAATGGCTGTGCTTGAGGGGATGTCCATCCATAAGAGTTCTGACATGTCGTCGTTACCCCAAACGGAAAGTTCTAAAAGTACTTGACTTAAGTCGGCAGAGAGAATTTCGGGTACATCATGGTCTAACAATATTTTGGACTCATGCCAAAGATGATAAGCTTTACCAGCAGACAAACGACCAGCACGTCCAGCTCTTTGGATAGCTGAGTCTTTAGAAATGAATTGGCTTTCGAGTTTGTTCATGCCTGAGAATGGGTTAAAAACTGAGACATTATGCAGTCCAGAGTCAACGACGATCTTAATGCCTTCAATGGTCAAAGAGGTTTGCGCAATGTTGGTGGAGAGTACAACTTTACGTGTGCCTTTTGGTGGGGCTTTGATGGCTCTGTCTTGTTGGCTTTTACTTAGTGTTCCGTAAAGTGTGGAGACGTAGACATCTTCGAGTTTATTGGCTTGTAGGAGTTTCTCTACTTTTTTAATCTCACGTACCCCTGAGAGAAAGACTAAAATGTTTCCCTCTTCTTGGCGTAAGAGTTTTATGAGCAGTCTGTGTACGGTAGAGGGTAAATCTTTTTTGGTGGGTTGAGGGGTTGTTTTGTCCAAATAGATACGTTCAACAGGATAAGTTCTTCCTTCACTTGTGATAATGGGTGCATTGTCTAGGAGTTTTGAAATGGCTGTGGTATTTAAGGTAGCCGACATCACCAATAGCTTTAAATCTTCGTGTAAAACAGCTTGGGACTCCAACGAGAGAGCCAGTGATAAATCGGCATGGATGGAGCGTTCATGAAATTCGTCAAAAATAACCAGAGCATACTCTTCTAAAGAGGGGTCTTGTTGGAGCTTACGTGTGAGTATACCTTCGGTGACAATGAGGATTTGTGTTTTACTACTCTGCTTAGAATCCATCTTAATTTGATACCCAACACGTTCACCCACTTTTTCACCCAAAAGGTCAGCCATACGCGCTGCCGAGGAACGCACAGCCAAACGACGTGGTTCAAGCATAATAATCTTTTTACCTTCTAACCAAGGTTCATCTAAAAGGGCTAAGGGTAGGGCAGTGGTCTTTCCAGCTCCTGGAGGGGCTTGGAGGACTAAACGGTTGTTGGTTTGAAGTTGTTTTTTAACATCTGGGATGACTTGGGTTATTGGGAGGTTTTGCATGTGGGATTATACTGTTTATTTTAGAATAGTTTGCATTAAAAAGATAATCATAACACTTTTTTGTTATGATTATAGACCTAATAGTAACAGGAATATGTTATGAATACAACAAAATGGATTTGGGAACATGAAGATTTTCCCACTTTTAACTATGATTATAAAGAGATAGAACCGATAATATTTCGCTTGATTGAAAAGAGTGGGGAGTTAAAAGGTAAGATATCTTATTTGTCAAATAGTGAACAAGATAACTTTTCAGTAGAGACATCA
>CACVAR010000360.1 GCA_902727905.1 uncultured Sulfurovum sp.
TCATCATTATTATGCAATCTCTTATGATCTTGTGCAGCAGGAAGAACCACATAATCTTCACCATCACAAAGTGCAAACACAGAAAGTTCATAACCATCTAAAAACTCCTCCACAACAATTGAGGTTCCAGCATCACCAAATGAATTCCCTGAAAGCATTTCACCAGCTGCTTTTTTTGCTTCGTTATGGTTTTGAGCAATGATTACTCCTTTACCACCACAAAGACCATCAGCTTTTACAACAATGGGTGCTTCAAGTGACATAATGAACTTATACGCTTCTTCTAAAGAATCTGTCTCAATATACTTTGCTGTAGGAACATTATGACGTGCTAAGAAGTTTTTCATAAAGATTTTAGAACCTTCAAGCTGTGCAGCTTGTGCTGAAGGACCAAAGATGTTTAATCCTCTGGCTTCAAATATATCAACAATTCCAGCTACTAAAGGAGCTTCTGGACCAACAATGGTAAGTTCAACATTATTGGCTTCACAAAAATCAGCCAACTCGTTAAAATCAGAAATGTCTAAATTCGTTCCCAACTCATCTGTTGCACCATTACCTGGAGCAAAATATAAACTATCTACTTTTTCATCTTTTTGAAGTGCCATTCCAATAGAATATTCACGTCCACCAGCACCAATTACTAATACATTCACTTATAGTTCTCCACAATAAAATATTATTGGCATTATACACTAATGATTATTAGCTTCTAATATAGAATAATGTTGGCTTTAGCTGACATAAACAGATAGAATAAAAGATTAAAAAAACAAGAATAAATGAAAAAGAAAAAGTGATGTTTTGAAGATAGAAATAGACAGTTTATAAAAATACAAACAGTCTATAAAGTCCCGAACAGCCGTTCTGCATAGAAGCCGGCCCTAAAAAGCCAACGGTGTAGGAGAGAGTCACCTTTAGGGGGCATCTTCTTGTCAGCTAAGCTAGACTCAAACGAAGACACCCACACACCAATGAACTACATGTCCCACAATAGATAATGTTGGACCACAAATAACAGTAGTCGAACCATCCAGGTTAAAAATAGTATAGCAAAAATCTAAGGAAATGTCACTATTTTTCTAACTTTTTATTAGCTCTTATACTATTTTCACACAAGAATCAATCAAAGGTTCACAAGTAATAACAGCCTCATAACACTAAACATAAATTGTTTATAACTCAATGTCTTTCAATGTTTGTTGAGCATCCCAGACTGAGATAAATGAGTTTTTAAATTTATCTTCAACTGGTTTGAATCCTATATGTACATGCCCATGGTCAATAAGTTTCCATTTTCCTCGCCCCTGATTACTTCCTCCAGTAGAAAAACTCTTTTTTCTTTTATAAAGTGTTATATATCTCATTAACTCTTTATATCTATTAATAGGGAAACCTTCTAAATTATTTAGCCCTGCATTTGTTAAAACAAAATATTTATACCCTTTTCGTTGTGTTTCGATAGCAGCAATTTTCAAATTTAACTTCAATGCATTATCAACACCTACATCTCTATACCATGTTGATTCTCTATCAATAAATGATATATTATAAGCATCATTTGCCTCAAAATCATAATAGAGTCTATAATCAACTCCTTTGTAACTAAGTTTTGGTGTCAATTTAGTACATCCACTCATTAAAGAAATTGTTAATAGTAATAAAAAAGCCAAATAAAATTGTTTCATATTATTTCTCTCCTTTCTTCATAAATTCACGAATTTCTCTATCAGAATAAGATGGATTTTTATCTCCTACCAACATGGTTTTTACAAAAGCTACATCATCATTGCTATCCGTTATCTTTACAACTTTCAAATAATTCTGGTCAGCATGTAAACTCATTACAAATGGCTCTAATAGACCTATCACAAGATTAATTCCTCCAGCATCTATACCACTACTAATTCCTGAAAAAAGAGCTTTTGTTAAGCCACCCTCAACTCCTTCAGCTAATTTATCTTTAAAGCCTTTGTAACTACCAAAATAGACCTCTTCATTTTTAACAACTTTTCTTATCTCTTTTGTTTGACTCTCAAAAAGTTCATAGTCAGCCTTTAATCCTATACTCAAGATGAGTAAAATAAATAATTTTTCTTTCATTTTTTTCCTTAATTTAATTTATATTTATTGACATTGAGAAAATAAGATGTCATCATTTGACTCATAACCATCTTGACCATAACTTATAAGTTCAATATCATCACCTTTATTAATATATTTCAAATCATGTCCCCATGAATCTAAAGGAGAACGGCTTAAATAAGAGTTTGTGAGTAATGGTTGAAACCCTTCTTCTGTACTAGGATATCTAGCCATATCTAACTTAAATATTTTTAAATTACTAGAGATACTCTTCATCTTTACACAAACTAATTTTTCACGAACATTCTCATTACTATTACTCATAAGTTTAGCTAACACTAACCCAATAATAGTTATTAACGATAGTCCAAGAAGTACATAAAGCAATACTCTACTTTTCTTATTCTTTCCTTCTTCCAACTCTTTTGAAGGAGCAAACAACAGATATAAAATAACTATTGGTGAAAAAGCGAATAAAGCTATTATAAGTACAGCTATATTTTCATTTCTATCTCTGGCTCTTTTCACAGTTGTTGCAAGTTGAGCAATGGCTCCTAAAAATACAAAAATCAAAAAGGTTTTTCCTTCTGGCATACTACTAGCTAAATAAATTCCTAAACTTATAAGAATTATTGGAAATACTATTCCATATATTAAATACTCTGTTCTATTCATTACACCCCTAAAAGAAAAAAGTTTTGATAAAAAATTACTTTCCCCACTATCTATCTCTTTGTTCATTTCATTCCTTTGATTTTATCTTT
>CACVAR010000361.1 GCA_902727905.1 uncultured Sulfurovum sp.
ACTATAGTGTGCAAACTCTTTATCTCTAAACTCAACTTTATTGTTAGAGTGAACCTTATAGCCACCAATCGAAATTAAAATATCACCCTCTTTTAAAACCTCTATGGCAGAAGAGTTAGGAATGATTTTATTAATTAAAACGCCATGCTTTTTCCCTTTAAGCCCATAAAGTTCTTTCATCACAGGACTTTCGAGATCTTGAGTATGCATACCAACGTAAGGGTATCCATCATACTTCTTATCTTTCATGTCTTTTAAATAATGCTTAATTACCGAAGGTGGAATCATATAACCTATGTTCTCACCACGTGAATCTCCTTGCATAACTAAACCAATTACTTTATTATCAGCTAAAGCTGGACCACCTGAGTTTCCATGATTAACAGCAGCATCAATCTGAATTGCCATAAGATACTTTCCACCATGAGCATAGTACTGATGTTCAATTCTTGAAACTACCCCTTTTGTAATACTCAAAGTATCTCCACCCATTGGAAACCCATAAACATTTACCTCTTGCTGTAACTCTGGGAGACTACCTATATCTAAACTTTGTGTACCATCAAAAAATGATTTGTCTTTAACAGTAATCATTGCTAAATCAGACTCATGGGCAATACTCAAGACTTCAGCTTCATAGCGTTTTGTTTCACCATTTTTAAGCACTTCTACATAAGTGGAGTCACTTACCACATGAGCATTGGTCAAAATACGTTGACCAGAAATAATACACCCCGAACCCGAAAACTCATTAACATGAGATGCCCAAGGTGAACGATAGTCTGGTTCATTTGCTACCGTATAAATCTTTACAATGGAACTTTTAACTTTTGCATTTTTCGTATCCACTACAGACTTAGCCATAAGTGTCTGTGTTAAAAGTAATAGCACTATTGCTAAAGTCATAATTTTAAGTTTTTTCATTTCCTATCCTTTTTTTAATGATTAAACAATTATAAAACATTTTTATTGGATTATTTGGACTCTACTATCTCAAATCCTGCATGTGCTAAATATTTGGGTAAATTAAAGACAGCTGCTAAATCATATTGATAAGTCATCTTTTCTGTATCGCCAAATTCTTCAAGTAACTGTAAACAATTATGCTCTTTAGCTTCATTGTTTCGTACTTTATTATAACTCCAACCATTCAAGTAGTGATAAGCATTCCATCTATTATGTTCAGAACGTGCGACAGAATCAATCATACGCTCATTAAATGTTTTAGGGTAATATTCAAGCTTGTAATTGTTAATCTCTTCTTCTACTTGCTTACTATTTTCTATATTGGTATAAAATATTTTTTTATTATTTGCTAAAAGCGTTTTAAAAGGTTCTTTTGAATCTTTTCTAGTAAACCCAAATGCTAACAGTTTCATATCTATATGTAATGCCTGCGTTTTATTAACATCTCTGATATGTGGTGCCGTGTTTAACCAAGCTTTCTCTAGTTCATCTGGACTAACCTTTTCATGAACTCCATTCATTTTTCTATAATCAAAATCAATCAACTTAGCAATATCATCTAAAGTTTGATCAAAAAGAATTTCTCTTGTTGAAGTTTTAGAAATACTACCAAAGGTGTAAAAATTCTTAAAAACATTCTCATTATTATTAATTTCATCTCCTAGTCCAAGGTTATGATATAAAGCAAATAGAACTTTAGTATTAAACTTATTATGACCAATGGCTTTAACATAGGTTGTATCTTGCAGATTAATAGCTATTTTTAGGTTTTTCTCTTCATTATGCGTTGCAATGTATATGTTGGTTAAATTTTTACTCGTCCAAACATTATCTTTATAAAAGTCTAAAGTTTCTGTGTCTACATCATGTTTTTTTATCTCTAAATGAGGAATGGATTCTATATTGGGAAATGTTTTTTTTATTTTCTCTTTAAACTTCCCTGCATCAGCATCAATAAGATGAATGGTTCGTGAATTTTCATTTGGAAGTGCTGACAAAAAAGCGATATGATACACAATCTCTAGTGCTAAATCTGAATCTCCCACAACCACAAGTGAAAACTCTTTAGCAGTTTCAATAATCTCACTTTGTAATCCTAAAATATTATGTTTTGAAAATAATCTTTTAGCCATATTTTCATAAAGTGAAAAAGCAAGAACATTCACATTAGCATCTGTTTGACCTACAATATTTTGTTTAAAAAGTACAGAAAGATCACGATTATCAATAGCAACATAGATATTATGCATATGTTTTTTACCCACAAGCTTTAAAAGCGCTAAAATCTGTTTTCCAAAAGCAATATTTTTTCGATCATTATCCGTTGAAATTACAACACGGTCAAGCCTACTTAAATCTAAATTAGGAATAGCCTTTTGCGCATCTAAGGTAATCATACCAAAGCCTCGCTCTCTAAAGTATTCCACATAAGGATTATCTTTATTTTTCTCTATAATAATAGTAGGTTTACCACTGTATGAATTCTCCAACAATTCAATATTTTGTTCACTTAAACCAATAATAATATTATAATGCTTTTTTTGAATACGACTTATATTATAAGCATTAAAATATTTTGAGAAAAACATCCAAAAAAGACCAAAAGAAGTGGTCATAACACCTGAAAGTGTGGCAATATCTAGGTAAACAGAAGGGGCATAATTATCCCACTCAAAAACAAATAAACCTACTGTCTGAACCAATGGATGAAGTAAACTATACTCTCCACCAGTCCTAACAGCTCTATACATCTCCATATAAAAACCTGAATATCCCATAACCAGTGTAATAATGGCTAATACCACCAAAACAACTTCTTTATATCTAACCAAAGTATACAGTTCTAATTGACTATCTTTTTTCATTTTATTTCCT
>CACVAR010000362.1 GCA_902727905.1 uncultured Sulfurovum sp.
AGTGAGGTTCTAAGCCCTCCAATGTGTAAATACCCTGTTGGTGATGGTGCAAAACGTGTTGTTGTCATAAAATAACCTCATATAAAAGTAGTTAAAGTAAAAGAATTATAGCAAACTAACAAATTTTAATGGCTTATTTGCTAGAATATCTTTATATCAAGTATTAAAGGTTTATTTTGAGAAAAATATTTTTACTATTTTTATGTAGCTTACCTCTTCTTCCAAATACTCTATCGGATGTTCTAGGTCAAAAATTGTCAGGTAAATCTTTTGTCAATTTAGGAGTAGTACAACAAACTTCAAGAGATTATCATAATGCTCAAGCTTTAAACTTAACTTATAGTTTTGTTCATAGAAATCATTTCGGAATTGATATCTCTTATACACAATCTATCGATGAAGCAAAACATAAGATTACAACTAAAAGTGCTGACTTATCATCACTATCAATATTACCTACATATATGTATCCCCTTGATAAGAATATTGCGATTAAAGGTAAACTTGGTTACGCTAAAAATAAGCATGCAGAAGATGGACTTTCCTATGGGGCTGAACTTATTTTCCAAATTACAAAGATAGTCGGTTTTAGTTTTACATATCAGCAAATGAATAAAGATATGACATATCTAATGATTAATACCGTATATAGATTGAAGCAGTAGATATAGTACTTAAAAAAATTATTTAATATTAAAAAACAATAATAAATTAAATACATCATAAAAAATTATCGTACTTTTAATACTTATTACTGTAAAATAAACTTCAAATAAATCAAGGGCATCCATTATGATTATTTTAGGTGATAAATATACTTTTACTAAAGTTGAATATTCTAGAGTTAAAAAATATTTTAAACATATAATACATATAAGCTATAAAAATGCGTCTACAGAAGAAAATATAAACCGAATTTCAAATGCATTAACGTCAAACCATAAGGACTTAATTGTTTTAAATACTCAAGCTTCACTATCATCTGAACTGATAACTTATCTCACAAAACTAGAAATTCTTGGTATTAGGTACATTACAATTGAAAACTTCTTAGAAAACTATTTACAAAAATGTCTTATTAGTGAAGAGGTATCGATAAATACCTCCTTTCTTGAGGACATTCATGCTTATACACCCTTTCAATATTTTCAAAAAAGATTAATTGATTATTCTGCTAGCCTTTTTCTTTTACTACCTACACTTTTAGCAATCATTTATAGTAAATACAGAATTAAAAAAGAGTCTCCAGGAAATCTTTTTTTTATTCAATCTCGTATCGGACTAAAAAAAAATGAATTCCTCTGTATTAAGCTTCGCTCCATGCATATCAATGCAGAAAAAGATGGAGCAAAATTTGCTGATGGAGATCATGATCCAAGAACTTATCCATGGGGAAAAATAATACGTTATAACAAAATTGATGAACTTTTACAACTTTGGAATGTTTTTAAAGGTGAAATGCATTTTGTTGGTCCACGACCTGAACGAAAAATATGGACTGATGAGTTTGAAAAATCAATTCCATATTATGGTCAACGGCACTTGGTTGCCCCAGGGATTACTGGTCTCGCTCAAATTAAATATCAATATGGCTCAGGAAAACTTGACGCAAAAGAAAAACTAATGTATGACCTATATTACATTAAAAATTGGAGTTTAAAGTTAGAACTCACAATTATTTGGAAGACTCTTTTATTTGTCACTACTAAAAAAAGAGAAGACCTATCAAACTTTTAACTTAAAAGGTTTTAAAAGTATACGAACTAGTTTCCGTCCACGAGGTAAAATATACCCTTTTATCTTCAAACGATACCTATATAGAATATCATTAAAATATCGTTCTTGCTCCTCTTTTAACTCTTTAAGTGTTTGTTCCACTTCACAAAAGTTTCCTGTTTTTGGAGAGATATATCGTGGAAATAAAATTAAAGTTGAAGCAATCAATTCATCTAATGTTAAAGTACGCGTTCGTCTATCACATTTTCTATAATCGGTAGTCAATCCCCAACCAGCATAAAAAGGCATACCATAGGTAAAAACCATTTTTCCACGTAATAAAGCATCAAAGCCTGCTCCCGAAGTTAAAGTATGAATTTCATCACTTATCGCAATACAAGAGTCAATACTAACATCTGTCTGAATTTCATTGGCACAGACATCTGTTATCTCTTTTGAGATATTTCCCAATCTATTTCCTGAAAGTACATCTGGATGGGGCTTATAAATAATATAGGCATTAGGATTTCGCTCTTTAACCATTTGCAGTAAATCACTATTATTTAGACCAAATGCTCCAAACTGAATAGACATATCATCTTCAACCTGTCCCGTGACTAAAACAACTTTGTCAAACTCTTCTCTATCAATTACTATCTCTTGATGTGCTAAATGATTATATTTAGAAAACTTTGATTCAACAACAGACTCTCTAACCTTTTTTGCTCTCTCTATTAGCTCATTAGAAAACTGATGATTCTCCAATAAGTATTCTAAATCCGATGGCTTACGTGGGTCAAAATAGATACCCCTAGAATCAATACTTAAAGAATATGGCTTTGCAAAGCCTGAACCTAACGCAACAGAACGAATAAAAGCATCTTCTATGCGATAGATAGTCATATTTTGTTCTTTGGCAAAGCTTTCAACTTCCGGAAATTCTATAATCCCATAAATAAAAATATTTGAATTATTATCTAAACCTTTAGCCAAAGCCTCTTCTAAAGTTTTACAAATAGTTTTTTGATTATTAGGAGCATAAAAAAATGACTCAATTTGCATCATTCTCCATGGGGAGAAATTAAAAAAATAAAGTTTATTTTTATTTGAGGGGTAGTCTATA
>CACVAR010000363.1:0-9539 GCA_902727905.1 uncultured Sulfurovum sp.
CTCACCTTCTTGTTTTATACATGTTTTCAGACTGTTTATCTCTACTTTGAATACTCGACAAATTGCGTTTATCCCCATGCCTTCTGCATAACAATCTATTATCTTGCTTTTTAATTTATGCTTTGGAATCTTCTCTTTTTTTTTCGTACTTCCATACAAATGTCCTATTACACTCTTTGCATTTATATCGTTGTGTCCCACAACTATTATGCCCATTTTTTACGCTATTAATACTTCCACACTTTTTACAACTTGCTCTATGTCTCATAAAAACATTATAACCTATCTATTTTATCAACTAATTTGAGATGCACGACCTAATTTTTTAATTTCCTGACAATTCCTCTTCCAACTCTAAAACCTCTAAATATCTCTCAGACATCTCTTCATACTCAGCTTCAACCTTTTTAAGTTCATCCGTAACATTGATAAGCCCTTTAGCTTCGTAACATTCTGCATCGTAAAGACAAGCATTGATTTCATCTATTTTAGCTTCTAACTCTTCTATGAGAGCTGGTAGACGTTCTAAGTCTCTTTGGTCTTTGTAACTTAGTTTTGTTTTCTTTTTCTCTTCTTTAATTTGTGCTACTGGTGTTTCTTTAGCTGTTTTAACTTCTTTTTCTATTTCGTAAAGTTCATTGATATTTTTTTCAATAAGAAGGTATTCGCTGTACTCTTGAAATGACTCTTCAAGTACGCCATTTCCTTTAAAGATTAGGAGTTTGTTGGCTATTTTGTCAATGAAGTAACGGTCATGACTTACAAAAATTAATGCACCAGGGAAATTAAGAAGTTTTTCTTCTAAGATATTAATGGTTTGGATGTCAAGGTCATTGGTAGGTTCATCCAAAATAAGACAGTCTACTTTCCTTGTAAAGAGTAGGGCTAGGGCAACACGGTTTTTTTCACCACCAGAAAGCATTTTTAATTTTTTTAGCATGTACTCTTCTGGAAAGAGAAAAGACTTCATATAAGCAAAAACATGCATGTTTTTACCCATAACATCTACAATATCACCACCATCTGGGCAGAAAGTATCTAAAATCGTTTTGTTTTCGTCGAGCATTTCACGATGTTGGTCGAAGTAACCAACTTTAAAATCACCTTGGTCTATGGTTCCTTTGTTGGGTTGAATTCTTTTTAGTAAAAGTTTTAGAAGGGTAGACTTACCTGACCCATTATGCCCTACAATAGCGATTTTGTCACGTTGAAGAATTCTAGTAGTGAAGTTTTCGATGAGGTTTTTCCCTACTATTGAATAGTGTAGGTTTTCAATGTCAAAAAGCATTTTCTTTTTAGACATTCCTTTGTCATCACCACGGTTAAAACTTTTCTTTTCACGTTCTAAATCGACTTGCATTTTACGGATGAGTGTTGGGTCTTTTTTGGCTTTGTCACGTAGTTCAAAAACCCTTGCTTTTCGTCCTTGGTTTCGTGTAAGTCTGGCTTTAACACCACGGCTTAACCATTCCTCTTCACGTTTTAGAAATTTCAGTAAAGTGTCATGGGTCTTTGCCATGCTTTTCATACGTTCTTCTTTGAGGACTAAGTATTTGTCATAGCCCCCTTCATAGGAGACAATATTCATGTTTTCAACTTCTACCACACGGGTTGCTATGGAGTTAATAAAGTGACGATCATGGGAAATGATGAGTAAAGTAAATTTTTCTTTTAATAGAATCTCTTCTAAGAACTCTACCATGTAAACGTCAAGGTGGTTGGTTGGTTCATCTAGTAACAGTACATCAGGCTTTTTCAAAATGAGTGAAGCCAAAGCCACACGACGCTGTTCTCCTCCAGAGAGAGTGTTAACATCTCGGTACTCATACTCTTTGAGTTTAAACTCTTGAAGTACACGTTCTATTTTATCATCTAAGTTCCATGCGTTATGGTGGTCTAAGTAGTTTGATATTTGTGCATGTTCATCTAAGAGAACTTTGTTTTCAAAATCTTCAGCAATGAGATTTGAAAGCGCTTCATAACGTTGTTTAGCAGCACTTAAATCAGTAAGTTCACTTTCAATGGCATCTCTTACATTTAATCCCTCTTTAAATGTAGGCATTTGATCTAAAGCATCAATGATAATGCTCTTGTCTAAAACACGGGTTCCTTCATCAGCTGTTACTTCGCCAGAAATAATTTTAATAAGGGTTGATTTACCACATCCATTTTGACCTACGATGGCGACTCTTTCTCCTTCGTTAAGTTGAAAGTCAACACCTTTAAGAAGTTGCTTTACGTCATAGTTTTTAGCGATGTTAAAGAGACCAACAAGTGCCATGGAGAATCCTTGAAAATAATTGTCAGATTATAGCTAAATTTGGTATAATCATTTTAATATCAAACTTAAGTAGTAATTAAAGGACTATAAAATGATTAAAGATATCTTAGATGGTGCAAAAGAAGTAGTGTTAGAGTTAAGTGCAGGAATGACAGAAAGCTGTAAGGAAATTTCTCGAAAATCAAATACCTTGTTTGCTGATATTGAAGTTAAGTTAATGGGTACTTATGAAGAGATTGAGGCTTATGAAAAAGCTAAAGAGAAAGAGACAGACAAATAAAACGAGATTATGTTCGCTTACGACTTGAAGAAGAGGTAAAGGCTAGAGATTCAAGATTTGAAATTTCGAATGAAAAGCCTGACCCTCTTTTAATTGCTAAAAAGCATAACAATGAAAGCATTGCTTTAATTTGTGCTTTATTTGCTTATGGTAACGTTAAAGCCATTATTAAATTTTTAGAGAGCTTAGATTTTTCATTGTTAGAAGCTTCTGATGACGTTATTATGAGTGAACTATCTTCCCATTACTATCGTTTTCAAAATTCCCAAGACATTGCAACCCTTTTTATAGCGCTTAAGCGTTTAAAGCAGATAGATAATATTGAAAATATTTTTTATGAAGGTTATAAAAAAGAAGAAAGTGTTTTGGATGGTTTATGGAACTTTATTACTGTAATCCAAGAACTTTATCCTCGTGAGAGTAGGGGTTATAAGTTTTTAGTAGGCTCAGTACCTAAAAAAGTAAATTCAGCTGGAACTTATAAACGCTATTTGATGTTTTTACGTTGGATGGTACGTTCAGGTGAAATAGACTTGGGTTTGTGGTCAAAGATAGATAAAAAAGATTTACTGATGCCTTTAGATACACATACTTTTAAAGTTTCTCAAAAACTGGGTTTGTTAAAGCGAAAAACGTATGATATGAAAGCTGTACTTGAATTGACCGAGACACTTAAGGGCTTTGATAAAAGTGATCCGATTAAATATGATTTTGCACTTTATAGGTTGGGACAAGAAAAAATTGTTTGATTGAATGATTGTTAGGAGAAAATTCTATCTCTAGGTCACTAAGCTAGAGATAAAGGACTTATTTCGACGACAGAGGAATTATGCCTTAGAAGTGTTAATTTTCTGTTAAGTATTTATTTTTCTCTATATTCATAGAGTTTTTGCTAAAATAAAGTTATGAATAAAGAAAAATCACTTCTCTGGATAAAACGACTACTTGGATTTATTGCTATGGCACTTTGGCTATTTATTATTTACGAAATCTCACAAATGTCAGCACCATTTATGGAACAAGCACCATATTGTATGGGGACTACAATGTTAATCTTCGGTTTATTAACAGCTTCTTATAAGGGCTTAGATTATTGGGGTGGTAAGTAAATTAGAGTAGGGAACAAATACATAAGCTACCGTCATGTTGAAACATAAATAGGGGGGGGAAGTAACAACTAGTAACCAATAAATGTTCCCATGGAGTGAGTATATCCAGTTTATATTTTTTCTTATGTAACCTAGGTTACATAAGAAAAAAATAGCTTAAGATTCCTCTTAGTCAAGAAGACTACAATGGTGTATAAATTTAATTTAGGGATGGATTATGGTAATTAGAGAAATACAGGAGTATGCACAAATAAGAACTAAAGCAAGAGCTTATTTATGTTATATAATGAGTCGTCATGTTTCAAATATTGGTTTAACGGAAGAAAATCTTGAGAAACATGTGAGTAAAGAGTTAAAAGGTTTAAAAGATGCTATTCCTGGTGGAGAAGTTTTTTATGCCATTGATGAAAATGGTATCCAAATTTCTACCAATGTTTCTAAAAATAAGAAACTTCATGGAGAAAGAGAAGGATTTGACCGAAGTGAAAGAGCTTATTTTTATAAGACCATCTCTGAGGAACGTTGTGTATTAACCGACCCATATCCTTCATTGAGTACTAATAATATGGTTGTTACCTCATCTTTTCCTGTTTATGATGATGAACATAATTTATTGTATATTTTATGTGTGGATATTACGCTTGAAAATATTTTAAAAATGGTTCATCCGTCATCGGTTGACTCAACTTTTGGTATTTACTCTAAATTTGTTTATGCTTGTTTTTCTCTTGCTTTACTTTTGGTTTCTTTGCTTCTTTTTGTAAAAGGATTAAGTAGTTTCTTAGGCCTAGGTATGCATGTTGATACCATTGATATTAATGAAATGTTTAAAGCAACGATTTTACTAACACTTGCTTTGGCAATTTTTGACTTGGTTAAAGCGATATTTGAAGAAGAAGTACTAGGTAAAGAGAAGAAAGAGGGTACAGGTGATGGACACCAAACCATGATTCGTTTCTTAGGGTCTATTATTATTGCGCTTTCTATTGAAGCATTAATGTTGGTATTTAAATTTGCCATTACCGAACCAGAAAAGCTTGTTTCTGCTGTTTATCTTATTTTAGGCGTTACAGCATTGATGATTGGTCTATCTGTTTACATTAAAGTAAATAAGGTGGAGAAGTAAACTCTTAAGGCTTTTTAGATATATTTTCTCAATATTATCTAAAAGGTTTCATTATGCTAGAAATTATCATGGTACTCTTTACCATTTATACCTTCCTAAAACTTTATATATCTGTTATGCAAATTGGTTACATTTCCCAAGAAAAGAATGGAGAAGCTGTACTGATGTCTCAAGAGAAATATCTTATTGCAGGTACTTATGCCATTAAAAAAGAACGTTTAGGGATGATTTCAACTTTAGTTGACTATGCCATGTTTGTTTGGTGGGTAACTGTTGGATTTGCTTGGCTGACAAATGTATTAGAAACAGACAACTCAGTTATAGAAGCAGTGGTTTTTTTATTTGGATTTATAGCTGTTGGTTTTGTGATTGGTTTACCTTTTGAATTATACCAAACATTTAAACTTGACAAAGAGTATGGTTTTACAAAAACAACATCAAAGCTTTATGTGGTTGATCAAATCAAATCTACAGTAATGTTTTTGATTTTTGGTGGGGCAATTTTTTATGCTTTAGCATGGATAGTGGTCAATGTCGGTTCATGGTGGTTATGGGGCTTTGCACTTCTATTTTCGGTGGCTGTTCTTATAAATGTTATTTATCCAACTATTATTGCTCCTATATTTAATAAGTTTACACCACTTGAAGAAGGTGAATTAAAAACAGACATTGAAAGCATGATGAATGGTGTGGGCTTAAAAAGTGATGGGGTATTTGTACTCGATGCTTCTAAACGAGATAGCCGTTTAAATGCTTACTTTGGTGGTCTTGGTAAGTCAAAAAGAGTCGTACTTTTTGATACATTAATGGAAAAGCTAAGTAACAAAGAACTTTTAGCTGTACTGGGTCATGAACTTGGGCATTTTTCTCATGGGGATATTTGGAAAAACATTGGTATGATGGGTGTTCTTCTTTTCTCTTCATTCTTTATACTGGGAAATTTACCAGATACATTATTTACAGAAATGTCTGTGGCTAAAACAGCAGGTGTGGAGATAGCAATGATGATGCTTCTTTTACCTCTGTTGTCATTTGTGTTTACACCTATACTTTCGGCTGTGAGTCGGCATAATGAATATGCTGCTGATGAGTTTGGTTCAGAACTGGGTGGGAAAGAGAACTTGGTATCTGCTTTAATGAAGTTAGTAGAAGAGAATAAAGCATTTCCGAAGTCTCATCCTTTATTTGCATTTTTTTATTATACACATCCACCTGTATTAGAAAGACTTAAAGAGTTAGGTTATGATGCACATGCAGTAAATGAGGGATTGAAAAAAGAGGGTATATTTACTTTTTTTGATGATAAATAAGAGAGAATTAAATTCTCTCTTTTATTTTATTTTTACGAAGTTTAGCAATTCTACCTAAAAGCATTTCTGCTTCTTCATGTAGTTTGTATTGTCGTAAAATATTCTCTGCATCATAAAGGGTTAAGGTAGATTGGTTGTAGTACTCAACCCCATCAATAATACATGATGCTAATTCTATGTTATATTTCTTTTCATTATATTCAGTAAACTCTTTAAAAATCTCAATTGATTTAAAATGAAAAAACTCTGTTTTCTCAATATTTTTTTGATGATAATAGATAGATGCTAAGTTTTTAAATAACACAGCCACATTGTATCCATACTTAGTGGGATTATTCTCTGCCAATGAACTTAGATGAGGTAAAGCTCTTTTGTAAAATATAAGTGCTTTATTATATTTTTTTTCAGTTGCATAAATACTTGCTAAGTTGTTTTGAACAATGGCAAGGCTCTCGGTATAACTCTCTGAATCTTTTTGTTTAAAGTTAACGAGTATTTCCAAAGAGGTATGGTAATGCTTTTTTGCTTTTCTAAAGTTAGCTTGGAAAAAGTAAAGTGATGCTAAATCACAATGTAATTTACCTAATTCATCGTTGTATTCATTTAGTCCACGGTCAATTAAAAAGTTACAAGTTGCCAGTGCTAACTTATAGTACTTTTCTGCATGACTAAAAAGACTTTCCTCTTCATATAAAGAGATAAGCGAGAGGTAAATCTTGAGCAATGAAACTTGATGATAGGTATAACCTTCTTCTTCTACAGCCAGTGCATAATTTTCTAGGGCTTCAGTATAAAAATATTGTGCTAATGGTTTATTATGGTGTTCCTTATGCAAGTTTGCAACTTTAGTAGCTGTTTGCGCTAAAAGTATCGCATAGCTCACGAGTTGGGTTTCTCTAATAAGTATGCGTGAAAGCGTAATAATCTCTCTGTATTTATCTATGGCAAAGTCATACATACCTTGGCTCTCATAAAGTTCTGCTAATGCTCTAAATACGTCTATGAGTAAGGGCTTATGTTTTCTTGGATTGACATTAGCAAGTTTGGTTCTAAGGGCTAAAGCTTTTTGGTATGAACGTTCAGAAAAAACGTACTCTTTTTGTTCATTATACTTACTACCCATTTTCATGAAAGTATTTACCATGATTTCATCTACGGCTGTCTCTATTTTGTACATATCAAATTCCTTTTATAGTTTTCCTTTGATGCTTGTATATTCTATATAACATATAAAACGTGTAGAAAACGCAAAAAAGCATTAAATTTATTAAGTAAATTTAGCTTTTTAGAGCATAAACAATAATTTATAACATTAGTGATTGTAACTAAAACAATTTTAAATAACAATTATTGTGATGTATGCTCAAATAAATAAATTTGTATTTTAGCTATAATTTTACTTATGAATATAAATGAAACATTAAAATGGGCAAGTAAACAATTAGTAGAGAGTTGTGAACGTCCAACCTTTGAAGCAGAACTTCTTTTAGCATATCACTTAAAAAAAGATAGAACTTATTTACACGCATTTGACAATAATGAAGTGATTCAACCAGAAGCCTTTAAAAGGTTAGTTAGTAGAAGAGCAACTCATGAACCTTATGAATACATCGTTGGGGAAGCCAGTTTTTATGACATAGAACTAAATGTGGAAGCTGGGGTGCTTATTCCTCGTCCTGAGACAGAGATTCTTATTGATCTTGTTGCTGAAATTATTGAAAAAGAGAATATTACGCATATTGCTGAAGTAGGAGTAGGTTCTGGTGCTATTTCTGTAGTTTTAGCAAGAAAGTTTTCAAAATTAACTATTATTGCTACAGATATTTGTGATACACCTATTAAAGTAGCCACATCAAATTTTAAAAAGTATGCTCTTGATGATAGAGTTGAGATTAGAAAATCGAATATTTTAGATGAAGTAAATGAAGCGCTTGAATTGGTTGTAAGTAATCCTCCTTATATAGCTGATGATTTTGAGTTAGAAAAAAATGTAGCAGATTATGAGCCTAAAGAAGCACTGTTTGGTGGTAGCGTAGGTGATGAACTTTTAAAACAAATCGTTTTAGATGTGAAAGAAAGAAACATAAAGTACTTGGCTTGTGAAATGGGTTACGATCAAAAAGAACCAATGACACAGTTTTTTAATAAAGTTGGGGTAAAATCTTACAAATTTTACAAAGACTTAGCTGGGTTTGACCGTGGTTTTGTTGTTGAATTTACTTAAATAAAAAAGAGAAAAAATGTTAAAACAGTACTTTAGAATATTTACCATTATATTTATCATTACACTAGGAATAACTTTAGGAGCAGGACTTTTTGCAGGTATTGTTGTTGCTCCTACTATTTTTAATTCAGAAGTTTTATTGGGTTCAGCACTTTTAACCCGTTTTCAAGAGGGTTTATTGATGACGCAGGTGTTTGAACGCTTGGCTTACCTTGTAAACTTTTTAGTCGTTATTGCAATCTTATATGAGGTTATAAAGTTCAAAGCATTTGAGAACACACGTTGGACGATGTTGTTTACTTTTTTAGTAGCTGCATCTGGTTTACTTTTTACTTCTTACTATATTCCTCAGATTTTAGAGATGCAAGCTTTAGGTGAAGCAGCGACAATGGGAGAGAAATTTGAAAATGTTCATAAAGGCTCAGAGTTAAACTTTAAACTCTTTGCCTTCTCTACTTTAGCTTTATTAATCTCAACTTTGAGGAAAGTGTTAAGATAGATGCTTATGTTCTACTGGATGTAGAATGTCTTCTTTATCTGGGTTAATGTATTCGTTTTCAATGTCTTGGACTGAGTAGACATAACCCACACCATTAATGGTTTCAATTTCAAATGCACCTTCTGGTGTGTTGATGCTAGCATAACTGGTAGTTTTACCTTCAGTGAGTATAACAGCATGTTTTGAGTTTTGATCCCCAACTAAATTACCTGTAACAGAAGTACTGCCATTTTTATGGGTAATTTTTTTACTGATGCTTACTTGATATTCTACTTGACCTACTGCTGGTAATTTAATGACATCCCCAACAGCGAGTTTAGAAATACTGTTCTCTACAATTTGTATGCCTAAAAGAGGTTCAACACGTTGCTTATGAGGTATTTCCTTTAACAGTTCTTCTTTGTCAATTTGATGGTAAATGTTTGCTACTTTCTGCACTTTTACTTTTTCTACTTTCGTTAAAAGTTGCTCATCCTTAGTAGTACTTTTCTCTTCCTTGTTTAAGGAAACCAGTTGTGTTAGATTGTCTTTGTCTGCTGGAAGTGCAAAAAATGCATCAACATCTTCAATCTCTATTTTTACTAAAGCATCTTTTTCCTCCACATTGGGAAGAAAGGTCTTAATCCCAATGGCAAGAAAAGTAGCGATACTTAAAGTTATAAGAACTTTTTTCTTCATCTTTATTGCCTTTTACTGATTTGCATTTAAAA
>CACVAR010000363.1:9639-14247 GCA_902727905.1 uncultured Sulfurovum sp.
AAAGCATCTTTTTCCTCCACATTGGGAAGAAAGGTCTTAATCCCAATGGCAAGAAAAGTAGCGATACTTAAAGTTATAAGAACTTTTTTCTTCATCTTTATTGCCTTTTACTGATTTGCATTTAAAAGGTCGTTATAGACTTTCTTTAGTTCTTGAAGTTTTGAGACTTCAACAAGATAGACCTCTGTTTTAAATGTAGTACGCATGGCTTTAGCCTCAGCAATTTTTGCTTTCTTTTCTTCTTTAAGTACTTGAATTTTTGCTTTTAAATCAGCTTTTTTAGTAGATATACTTGATTTATAGAGAGTTCGCTTCGTGTTACGTTCAGCACGTATCTCAGCTACTATAGCTCTAAATTGGTCATATGTGAGTGTTTTCACTTTTCGCTCACTACGTGCTATTAAATACTTTTCACGTAATTTGTCTAGTTCAACCCTTAATGCTTCTTTTTCAGTTAGCTTAGTTGCTTTGAAGTCAGTTACTAGTTCTTGAACCTTAGTTCTATATTCTGTTTTAGCAGTCGTTTTGACTGTTTTTACATTTTCACGTAATGTTTGCAGTTCTTTTTTTGCATCATTAACAACAATGATTTGTGCTTCATAAGCTTTTTTAGCTGTATCTAACTTAGTATTATCAGTCGTATTGTTGTCATCTATCTTACTGTTTGTGTTGTTGTTTTCTGGCTTATTGTTATCTTCTGTATCATTGGTATCGTCAACAACGACACGCTCTCTAAAGTTAGCAATAATTGGTGCTTGCATTTGGATTTTTTTCACAGCATTAGCTTCATGTTCTAGTCCCTCTTCAATACCACAAGGTTCACCATTACAATCGAGTTTTGGATCAGAAAATTTATAAATTTTTGTTCCATTATAAGAACCACTATACGCCATTACGGTTACAAATTGATCTTGCACACCATGCCCTCTAGCATATCCTGAATTAGGGTCTTGTTTTTCAGAGTGTGCTAAGTGCATGTTATGTCCTACTTCATGACTTGTAACATAGCCAGCACAGTCTATACTAACATGTGCATAAGCATAGGCTTCATGCCCTGGGTTATAATAGGCAAGCCCACATAGTTCATCATTGGCGTAGGGACGGTAGATAAGGACTTCATCAGCACCTACGGTATTTCTTAATGTTTTTACTTCAGGGTTGTTTTGGACATTTTGTAAGATATCGGAACTGTTAGCATCATCATCAAGTTCAAGTTGTTCGAGTTTTACAGCCTTTAAACTGATATTTAATCCACTGTCTTCATAAATTTTATTGGTAGTGGTAAAAAGGTGATTTACTCTTGTTTCAATATCTCCATTTGAGATATCTTTGGCTCCTTGACTATAGAGAATAAGGGTATCAATTTCTGTTGTATTGGTTTCAGCAAAGAGGCTAGAGGTAGTGAGTAATAAGAGGGTACTTATAGATAAGGTACTCTTTAGTAAAGTGGACTTCATGATTATTTCCTTTAATTTAGTATAACTAAGTAGATTGTAACAAGTTATTTATTATGTTTATAAGTTAAATATTTATTTTTTATATTAATTTTATATTTTAAGTATTTTTTTATATTAAAAAAGATTTATTGGTTTTATAATATTTTTATTTATTAAAAATAGTTGTATCTCTCATTGAATTTTAATTTTTTAATAAAAATGAGATAGAATTAGAAAAATTTAAATAAAGGCATTTCTTTTTTTAATGAAAAAAACATTTGACACAGAAAACCCTCTCATCGAAATAAAACATTTACAAAAAGTCTTTGGAAGCAAAGAAGTACTTAAAGATGTAAACCTTATTTTTCCTAAAGGCTCAACTACAGTTATATTAGGGCTTTCTGGTGGAGGAAAATCAACAATTATCAAACATATTGTGGGTTTAATGAAACCAACTTCGGGAACCATTGTGGTAGATGGTGTAGAAGTGTCAAATTGTTCTGAACAAGAGTTACGTGATGTACGCCAAAATATTGGTTATCTTTTTCAAGATGGCGCAATGTTTGACAGTATGAATATTTTTGATAATGTTGCTTTTCCATTAAGAGAGCATTTTAAGCTTTCTAAAGATGAAATCCATAAAAAAGTAATGAAGATGCTCAACATGACAGGCTTAGATGCTGAGCGTGTGGCACAACTTTTTCCTAATGAGCTTAGTGGTGGTATGCGTAAACGTGCTGGTTTAGCAAGAGCCATTATAATGGAGCCTAAAATCATACTTTATGATGAACCAACTTCAGGACTTGACCCGATTACTTCGGACTTAATTACACAGTTAATATTAAAACTCCAAAAAGAGCTTGGTGTTACGTCTGTTTTAATTACACATGATATGAAGGAAAGCTTTAAATCAGCAGATTATTTGGCATTTCTTTTTGAAGGTGAAATTATTGAATGGTCTGAGAACGAAGATTTTAAAAATACAAGTAATCCTTATGTAAGACAATTGCTTAATGGTAGTGGTGAAGGACCTATACAGTTTAATGAATAGAGAAGAACACGCTTTTAAGCCTATTATTTTTCAAAACTCTGAAATTTTGATTTTAGGTTCTTTCCCTTCCTTGGAGTCTTTTGAAAAGTCATTCTATTATGCTCATCCCCGTAATCAATTTTGGAAATTGCTATCTGCTGTAACAGACTTACCTATTAATAATAGAGATCAAAAAATATGGCTTTTAAAAGAGTCTAAAATAGCCCTTTGGGATATGGTTCAAAGTTGTAGAAGAGAAAACTCTTTAGATACTTCACTTGAAGAGATAGAGGTGAATGACTTGGCTTCATTCTTAGAAGAACATTCAAGTGTTAAAAAAGTAGCATTTACAGGACGATTATCTGAAAAACTTTTTAAAATGCATTTTGGATATTTAGAAATTGAAACAGTTTATTTACCTTCTCCATCAGCAGCATATGCAAAGATGAGTTTTGAGTTAAAATTAGAAAATTATAAAAGGTTATTGGTACTTTAAATGGCAGTTTGGGCAATTGGGGATATACAGGGGTGTTTTGACTCATTTATTGAGTTATTAGAAAAAATTAATTTTAACCCTGATGAAGATAAGTTATGGATAGCTGGAGATTTAGTGAATAGAGGGGATAAATCTTTAGAAACATTAAATTATTTATATTCTATTAAAAATTCAATTAGTATTGTGTTAGGAAACCATGACATCGCCCTTATAGCTGCTTATGCAGGGGTAAAAAAGGCTAATGAAACCATACAGCCTATTTTAGATGCACCCAATGCTAGGGAACTAATTCACTGGTTACGTCAACAACCTTTTTTTCATTGGGATTTTAAATTGGGCTACTGTATGGCACATGCAGGCATATCACCTGAGTTTGACTTTGGTATGGCAACTAATTATTCTTTACGTATTGAGAAAAAGCTTCAAGGACGAAACTATAGATCTTGGCTAAAACATATGTATAAAGTAAGTTCAAACAAGTTTTCAGCAAAAGCTTCTTCTATGGATATTGATAAGTATATTTTGAGTTCTTTTATAGCCATGCGCTTTTGTGAAGATGATGGTACTTTAGATTTTAAACAAAAAGGCGTTCCGACAGAGTATAAAGTATTAAAAAAAGGTTTAAAGCCTTGGTTTGCTTGTCCAACAAGACGATCAACAACATTGAAAATTGTTTTTGGACATTGGTCAACTTTGGGTTATTATCAAGACTCTAATGTTTTGGCTTTGGACACAGGGTGTTTATGGGGAGGTAAGTTGACAGCTGCTAGATTAGATACGGATGAAGCAATAATCGTTCAAATTCCTTGTAAAGCTCAGCAAAATCCTTAAATTATTTTATAATATTTTTATTTAATATTAACTGTTTTTGATTTTATAGTATAACAAAAAGTAATTGTTACTTTTTGTACAAGATAATCTTTTTTATAAAAAAAAACCGATAATTCTTTATATCTTTTTTTAAATAGTAGTTAATATAGAAGTATCTTAAAATTACTAAAGGAAGAAATTATGAGTATGGAAAGAAGAGATTTATTTAAACTTGCAGGTGTTGCAGCAGCAGTAGCTGCTGTACCAGCTGTAACTGGTTGTGCTTCAGGTTCTGCTGCACCAGCGTCATTTGTTAAAAAAGCATCTGGTAAATCAGTTGTTATTATTGGTGGTGGTTGGGGTGGATTAACCATGGCCAAAGAACTTAGAAAACAAGACAAATCAATTGATGTAACGGTTGTTGAGAAAAAAGATATTTTTATGTCTTGTCCTGTATCTAACCTTTATCTTGGTGGTTTAGAGAGTATGAGCCTTGCACAATTAACACATGACTTCTATGCACCAGCTAAAGCACATGGTTATACGTTTATTCAAGGTGAAGTTACAGAGATTAACAGAGCTTCAAAGTACATTAATACTACTTCAGGTGCATTATCTTATGACATTCTTGTACTTTCTCCAGGTATTGCTTATGATTACGAAAAGCAATTCCCAACATGGGATGCAGCTAAGATTTCTCAAGTTGCACATGCATGTCCAGCAGCATTAATGCCAGGTTCAGAGCACCTTGCACTTAAAAGACAACTTGATGGTATGGATGATGGTAATGTTATTATTGTTCCTCCAGCAAAAGGTAAGTTTAGATGTCCTCCAGC
>CACVAR010000364.1 GCA_902727905.1 uncultured Sulfurovum sp.
AAGAGTATGATCTACTTTATCATGAAGTCTTAGACTATGAAACAGCTAATCCTAATGAAGTAGCCGAAGACTCTCCAACTAAAAGAGTAGGGGGTGTGGTGCGTGATGAGTTTTCTAAAGCAGAACATATCAAACGTATGTGGAGTATGGAAGATGTGTTTAATACTGAAGAAGTTCAAGAATGGTTAGATAGAACGGTTAAAAATGTAGGTGTTACTCCGTATTTCTGTGAACCAAAGTTTGATGGGGCAAGCATGAATTTGCTTTATGAAGATGGAAAGTTAGTACGTGCTATTACAAGAGGTGATGGTGTCATAGGTGAAGAGGTTACAGACAATGTTCGTACTATTCGTTCTGTTCCTTTAAGTATAGACTACCAAGGTCAAATAGAGATTCGTGGTGAAGTGGTTATTCGTAAAGATGATTTTGACATTATTAACAAAGAGCGAAAAGCAGAAGGTGAAAATACCTTTGCCAATCCACGAAATGCAGCAGCAGGAAGTTTACGTCAGTTAGATTCGAGCATTACAGCAAAACGTCGTTTGGTTTTTTACCCTTGGGGACTTGGGGAGAACTCGCTAACACAAGCTAATCTTTCAGATAAAATGGATTATGTTTATGAGCTAGGTTTTTTAGAACCACCTTTTACAAAAGCATGTACGACTATTGAAGAGATAGAAGAATTTTATCATTTTCTTATAGCAAATCGTGATGAAATCCCAATGATGATGGATGGTATGGTTGTTAAAGTAGATGATACTGTAAAACAAGAACAGTTAGGTTATACAGTAAAAGTTCCTAAATGGATGTGTGCCTATAAATTTCCAGCTTTAGAGAAAGTAACGAAAGTAAATGCCATTACCATTCAAGTTGGAAGAACGGGGGTACTGACACCTGTTGCAGAAGTTGAACCCGTTGATTTAGAAGGAGCTATGATTGCACGTGCTACTTTACATAACTATGATGAAATAGAACGTAAAGGTCTTAAAGTAGGTGACTCAGTTATTTTAATTCGCTCTGGAGATGTGATTCCTAAAATCACCAAAGTATTGGCAGACCGACGAACTGGTGATGAGGTTGAGATTATCCGTCCAACAACTTGTCCAACTTGTGGCTCAGAGGTTTTGGATGAAGGAACCTTGATAAAATGTCAAAATATGGATTGTCCTTCTCGTGTGGTAAATTCTATTATTCACTTTGCCAAAAAAGGGAGTATGAACATTGATGGACTTGGTTCACGTATTGTTGAGATACTTGTGAATGAAGGGAAAATAAAAGACATTTTAGACCTTTACACTTTGAAGTTTGAAGACATAGAGGGGATGGAAGGTTTTAAAGAGAAGCGAATTAATAAGCTTTTAGAAGCCATTAATGATTCAAAGGGAACTACTTTAGCCAAACTACTTTCGGCAATGGGAGTCGAACATATTGGGGCTGTAGCTGGAAAGTCTATCGCTTTAGAGTTTGGGCTGGGTGTTGTGGATGTGACAGAAGAACAGCTGGAAGCTATAGATGGTATTGGCGTTGAAATGGCTGCTTCATTTGTTGAGTTTATGAGAGTGAATCATGACTTTGTATTGAAATTATTTGACATTGTAGAACCGACAGTAGAAGAAAAAGTAGAAGCTGAGGAGAATCCATTTAAAGACAAGACAGTAGTTCTTACAGGAACCATGTCAGTAGGGCGTGGTGTGGTTAAAGAGATGATGGAAAACCTTGGAGGAAAAGTAAGTGGTTCTGTTTCTAAAAAGACAGACTATTTGATTTATGGAGAGGATGCAGGGTCTAAGTATGATAAGGCTGTGAAATTAGGGGTTGAAACCTTGACTGAAGAAGCTATGCGTGAACTTTGTAGTTGAATAACTTTTAGCTAAAATACCACAATTATTTAAGAAGGTATAACATTGAAGTGTAAACATTTTGGAACTTGTGGTTCTTGTACAGTTTATGATGTAAGTTATGAAGTAGAGTTAGCTGGAAAAAAAGAGCGCGTGTTGGGTCTATTGGCTCCTTTTGAAGTAGAAGATTTAGAAGTTTTTTCAGCAGAGCCTTCTCATTATAGAGCAAGATCAGAGTTTAAAATTTGGCATGACGGAGATACTTGTTCTTATGCCATGGGACGTTTGGATAAAAAAGGTGCTGTGAACATTGGTGAATGTCCAAAAGTTATTGTACCCATAGAAAAAAGAATGCAACCTCTTTTAGACAAGATTAATAGTTCAGAAGTTTTAAAACATCGTCTTTTTTCTATTGAGTTTTTAGCCACTACTACCGATGAATGTTTGGTTACCATGATTTATCATAGAAAATTAGAAGAAGATTGGAATGAGGAAGCTAAAGCGCTAGAAAAACTTCTAAATGCAAAAACTATGGGGCGAAGCCGAAAACAAAAAGTTATTCTCTCAGATGAGTTTGTAACAGAAAAACTGTTTATAGATGGTCAAGACTATCTTTATAAACATTATGAAAGTGGCTTTACACAACCAAACCCAGCTGTAAATATACAGATGATAGAGTGGGCAATAAAACAGGCTAAAAAAGTAGAAGGTAAAGGTGACTTTTTAGAGAGTTATTGTGGTTTAGGAAACTTTACATTACCTCTTTCCAAATACTTTGACAGAGTTTTAGCAACAGAGATTTCTAAACGTTCTATTTATGCTGCTAAAGAAAATTGTGAATTAAATGATGTAAATAATATTGAGTTTATTCGTTTAGCCTCAGAAGAGATGACACAAGCACTTAATAAAGAACGAGAATTTACACGTCTGAAAGATGTAGATTTAGACTCTTATAACTTTTCAA
>CACVAR010000365.1 GCA_902727905.1 uncultured Sulfurovum sp.
TCCCACAACTATTATGCCCATTTTTTACGCTATTAATACTGCCACACTTTTTACATCTTGGTCTATGTCTCATAAACTCATTATACCTTGCTACTCTTATCAACTAATTTGAGATGCACGACCAAGATTTTTTAGAAGATACCCATCAAAAAAACTTACAACAGCTCTCCTTGGTATACATTGAGGTGCAACAGTATATTGAAAAATTGTTTGATGATGGTGCCTCACTTAGTCCTTTTAGTGTAACATTTATTAAAGATGTACATAGTCAACTCTATACTAAGCCCCAAATGAAACCTTTTTTAAAAATTAAACTTGATAAAGATGCTAATACCTCCATAGACATGGTAGCAGGTAAGCTTAGAGAACGTAATGTAGCCATTGCACAACATAAAGCTCCACTATTTAATGAGTTACCTACACTGCTAAATCATTATGAATATCTCTATCAAATCTACCCTTATCATACCCAAGCTAGAAAACTTATTCATGCTATGGCATCACATCATAGACTAACTTGGTTACATCCATTTTTAGATGGTAACGGAAGAACCTCTCGTTTGGTGTTAGATGGGACATTAAATGCCATTAAACTAGAAGGGTATGGGTTATGGAATATTTCCAGAGGGTTAGCAAGAGATGAAGTGAATTACAGAAAAAATCTTGCTATGGCTGATATGGTTAAACAAGGTACATTTGATGGAAGAGGTCCACTCTCTGCCAAAGGTTTAAAAAGCCATGTTCATTTTATGCTTAGTACAGCTCTTGACCAAATAACATTTATGCATAGCAGTTTGAGATTGGATGTACTTAGTGTACGTATGGATAAATATATTAAACTTTCAAGAGAGGAACTACTTGAATGTGACCCACTACCAAAATATTCTGATTTATTATTAAAAGAGTTATTACTTGTTGGTGAGCTTCCTCGTGGTAAAGTTAAAGAGATAATAGGCACAAAAGATAGAACAGCATCAACACTAATTAAAGAGCTTTTAGAATTGGACTATATAGAATCAACAACAGCAAAAAGTCCTATCCGATTAAAGTTTAATGCCTTCTTTGCATCATATCTTTTTCCTGGGCTTTTACCACCAGTATGATAAGTTATAGAGGTTGATTCAAGGTCTACTGAAATGTACTCGACCCCATAGTATAATCCCTCTCAACCTTAGCAATACGAATACGATAATCTTTAAAAATAGAAGCTCTTCCTTCGGTTTGAGCAGCCAAATGGTCGAGGTTATTTCTCCAATGAATTAATGATTTTTCATCTTCCCAAAAAGAGAGAGAAACCAATTTACCTTCATTCACTAAAGACTCAAACCTTTCAATGGAAATAAAACCAGGCATTTCAACCAACTGCTCTTTTAATTTAGCAGCAATACTCAAATAAGCCTCCTGCTGTCCCTCTTCAATTTCTACTTCAAATATGACTGAATACATTTTATCTCCTTTTTTAACTATTTTACTATCTTTCATATTAAGTGGTAAAGAATGAAAGCTTTTGCTCTACTCCCAACATCAAAAATTAAGGAGTTTGTATGCAAGCAGATTTTTGGCACAGACTATGGGAAAGCAATAATAAGTTGGTACTAGCCAATACCAACTTATTCTAAAAGCTCTTTTTTCTTCATCCATTGCTCTTTAGTTATATGTGCTTGACTTAATTTATTAGCAGATATCTCACTTAAAACTTTTTTCATTGCATCAATTTCTCTATCAATAAAAGATTCTTCTCCGTTTATCGTACTCTTAATCCAATCTGTGTTTAGATAATAATTTAAATTCTGTATCATATTATCAATACTCGGTCTTTCCTCTGATTCATTAAAATGAAATGCTGAATTTATTCCTATACTATAGATACTATTGGCACTACATAATCGATTATATATTTCTCTAATTTCAAGTAATATATCTTTATAAAAGTATATTGCTTGGTTTTCAAACTCATTACAAATAATATCAAAACTCTCTAATGCAATCCCCTGTAATTCAATATTGTCACTATTAGACTCTTGTAAATCTCGATATTTTTCTTTCCACTTTGAAACCTCTGAACTTAATGTCTCTTCAATTGTAAAAACTTTTTGAGTCATGGTTTCATGTAAATTGTTTAATGAATTGTCTAATCCCTCACTCGCTTTACTAAAAGCTCCATCTTCTTCATAAATTAAATTTTCTATATATTCTCGATTAACGATATAAACTTTATAATTTATATAATTACCTGTTGGTGTATCTGAAAAAAAAGTTTTCTCTCCATCGGCTACAAACTCTTCTTTATTTGTTTCTGTAAATCCAAGAGAAAGAATATTTGCAACCGTTGAAACAACATTTTCGACTTCTCGAATAATTTTTTTACTTTGTCTTTTTGTAATATCTTTCAACTCTTCAATAGCTATTTTTTGATAGCTGTCAAACTCACTTAAAATTACTTCTAACTCATCAATTGCATTGACTAAATATTGGTAATGTTCCCCTATATCATTATTTATACTACTCATCTCTTTTTTTAAAGAGAAAGAAAGTGTTTTACTTGCTTCTGGTACTATTTCCTTATCTATGTATTCAAAAACTTTTTCAATATTTGATTCTACAAGAAGAGCCTTGTTCTCATCTTTATCACTTTTTTTAATCTTATTATGATTTTGCATAAATGTGACTAAATCATCTTTCATGATAGATTGATAGGCTTCTAAAATAGTCTCGTCTTTTATATGAGAAAGTAACTTATCTTCAAGAGAACCTGAAAATTCTCGTACCAACTTATCCATTAACTCGTCTTGATTTTTTTGTCTACTCTCCAAAGCTTGTAGAGCAGAAATAGGAATGACTTCAGCAAAATATCTTGTAAAATTATTATCCTCTTTTAGTTCCTCTATAAACTCAGCAACCTCATCATCGTCATCAATCTCATCTTTATGGTTAACAATACAGATAGATTTTTGGTTATACTCTTTAAAATACTTCTCCAACACATCAATTTCACTCTTTTTACCTGCATTAGAAATCATCGTTAACCAGATAATACCATCAACATTTTTTAAAATATCTTCTGTAGTTTCATCATCCATTTTATTAGGGCTATTAAATCCTGGTGTGTCTACAAATACAATATTTTTAAGAATATCTTTTGGATAGTAGAGTGTAACATGGTCAATACTTTGAATCATCTCAACACTTTGTTGATTTACATAGTTCGCAATATTATCAATCCCTGCTAACTCTTCTCGTCCATCACTATATGTCAATTTAAGTTGAGGTTCTTTACCATACCTTAGATAGGTGATTTTAGAAGTTATAGGAAGGTCTCCACTTGGAAGAATATCATCAGAAAGCATTGCATTTAAAAAAGTCGACTTTCCACTACTAAATAATCCTGAAACAGCTAACTTCATTGGTTCATGAGCTCTTTTAGATAAATTATCTAATCGTTCAGCCATATCATAAGAGATATAAAGCTCATTAAGCTCTAAATGAGCCTTATAATTCTCAATATCTCTATGGGTTATATAATTTTCTTCCATTACTTTTAATGAAGTAATAACTTTATTTACTAAGCTCATATTACACCTTTGATAATTTATTTAAATTTTTTTCTATGATTTCAATTTGATTAGATAGTATCTCTTTTAGTTCACTATCACTTTTCTCTTTTGAGGTTAAATTTTGACTTAACTCATTTAGATCTTTTTCCTTATTGAATAATATATCTTTTAATCTTTTTGATGGCTCAGAAGCAATAGTCTTATATGAACAAATAAGTGCTTCATCAAATTTTTTCAGTCCAATATCAATATTGTTTTGTAAATTATCTGTTGATTTCTTCAACTCTTTACTTACTTCTTTTATTTTAGACTCTATTGCTTTTTTAATTTCACTTCTTCGTTTATCATTATACATATTCTCTAAACTATTGCCCATAAGCATAGCTCCGACAATACCTACAGGACCTAACGCAAAACCTACAATACCTCCAATAACACCACCAATGGCTAAACGCATTAACATATCTTCTATATCACCCAACATATCGAGTTTATCAATATTAAAAGAGGAGTTAAATGCTTTATTTATTTCTATATTATGCTCTAATGTATTATGATATTGTCCATTAATATAATCTAATGACTCTTCAACAAGAAAATTGGCTTTACGTTGATACTCCTGAGTTAATTTCGATATAAATATCTTTAATTCAACTTCAATTATCTCTTTTATCTCTTCCCTAACAGGTTTTCTATTATTATATAATTCTTCTTCAATATAGTTCGATATTTTCTCTACAATCGTTTGATGTGATACCCTGAATCGTGATTCAAATAAATTTCTTAATCTTTCTAATTCTTCTTTTATATTTCTTTCTTCTCTATCAATCTCCAAAAGTACTTCATTAAGTTGAAGAGATATCTCCTCTCTCTCTTGTTTTACAATACTAAGTCTCTTATCTATTTCATTTCTCTCTAATCCAATTAATGAATATTGTTCATTCAATTGGTTCAAGTAAGCACTCACATCATTTTCAATGCTTCTATGAGCATTACTAATAGCCAATTTAGCTCTCTTATTTCTATCTCCAAAAAGCATACTATTAAGATAGTTTTCTATCTCTAAGATACCTGTATCTTTAAGCTCATAACCTTTCTTTAGTGCTTTTTGTGAATCTCCTATTCGATGTTGCATAGCAAACTTACCAGCAAGAGGAAGAAATTCTACTTTTGCTAAAATAGTACTAATATCACTGTTTGCTCTTTTATTAAGGTAGGTTTCTATATTTCTTTTAGCATGCGTAATAATATTGATTAATTTTTGCTCTATCTCTTCTTTACTATTTCCTAATGTATCAATCCGTGTAATCACAACTAATAGACTAGATACTCCTTGATCGAGTAAAGCATCACCTATAAATTCTATGTCTTTTTGTGTTGCACTCTGTTTGGCATTCATAAGGTGTAAAATAGCAGAACAAGAACCTAGATACTCTTTGGTAATAATTTCTCTTTGAACAATGGGGTCATCAATCCCTGGCGTATCAACCAAAGAGACACCCATATCTAAAAACTCTAATGGAAGTTTTAACTCTACTTCTTTAACAAGATTACATAAACCTTCTGATTTTCGTGCAGAAGTATAGTAATCAAGCTCCTCAATAGCTATCTCTTTCTCTTCTAACCCAATATATTTTGAAAACCCATTAAGTTTTTCAGATACCAAAACAAACTCTTTACTCTGTTCATCTAGGGCTAACTCTTTTATTTTTCTCCATTCATCTTCTGACCAAAAGTAAACTTTAGCTTTATCTTGACCTTTTTTAATAATAGATAAATTAGCTGTTTCAGGGCGAATAGCTGTACCTAAAATCTCTCGTTGTAAAAGAGCATTCATCATTGTAGACTTTCCAGCTTTCATGATACCTGTTACGCCTATAGAAAATTCTTGACTCTCTAGTCTATGGATTAATTCTTTCATCTTCTCTTGAATGGGTTCATTTTTCAAATTGAGATTAAGATCTTTTGCTATTTCTATAAGAAGTTGTTGTTTCTTTTGATAAATTTTTTTTGAGTTGTTCTCTTTTTGATATTTAGCCCTTATTCTTTCAATATCTTCGTTACTGCTATTTTGTTGAATAATCAAATCTAAATTATTTTGAAGCTGCTTATAGTTACTCTCTTTTTTTCTTTTTATTTCTAATGAAATATGATTAAGTAATTCTCTTTTATTAGAGTACTCTAGCATATCTCGTTCAGGATTATCAGAACCCAGATTATCAAATTTTTCTTCCCATTCATCATTAACCCCACTCATCAATGCCAAAGAAATTGGAAGAGCATTTTTACAAGGAAGTTTCTCTCTCACTTTAGAAATAGAACTATCAAGAGATGTTATTCCTTGAGAGTTTTCAAGGAAAATTTCTAACCCATCAATAATAATAATCTCTTCATCTTTACACTCTATCTCACTTCCTAAACTATTTAAAGAAATAGAAAGTTTACTACTCTCTAAAATATCAATATTATTCTCTTTTAATAGTTCAAGAAGAATATCTTTTCGAGGATGGTTACTAATAAGATTAATCGTATTAGCATTTTTAACTGCCTCTATCAAATCCGTAGTGTTTTTACTATTTTTAATAACTTTTTGCTCTTTAAGATAGTTTAAATCCTCTTCTATTAAAGTAGTATTATTTTTAATTTTTTCATTTATTATAATTATTTTTTCCAAGTTATGCTCCTATATATTTTTCAATTCTTCTGCTCGGCTTTTCCAATGGTCTGTACGCTCTTTATTGAAAACATTTCTATCAATCAAACTCTCTTTCTGATAGGTGTCATGAAGAGTACTATAATAAATTTTATGCTCCCCTCCTTGTAGTTCTGCTAAGGGAGAATCCATTTTTTGCCCAATATGGTGTAAATGATAAGATTCTCCATACTCATCTATTGGGGCTAAACCTTGTTCCATACGTTCTATATTAGTTCTATTTTTTTCATCTTGCAGTGTTGGGTCAAGCTCTGAAGACTTTAAAATAATTCGATTATTGATATTCTCTTCTATTAAATTGGCATTTTGGTAAACATTCAATTCATTTGAATTTTTAATATATTCATTTACTTCTGTACTATACTCTGAATCTTCGTTAACTCTATTCTCCATTAGATCTACATAATTTGAAAGTTCTTTATCTGAAGCTGTCAATGAATTATCTTTTTCAGAAAATATTAATTCTTTTATTCCCTCTTTAAATATTTGAGTTACCATAGTACTATTGGACATTTGACAACTCACTTACTAAAGGATTTAAATCTTTTTCTACATTTCCATGTCTCATTGCTAATATTACATAAGTCAATGTCTTACTTGTTATGCCAAATAGTTTATTTGTGATTCTATGTAAAAGAAGTGATAATTCTTTTTGATTTCTAGATGCTAAAGGAAGAGCTTGATTCATCTCCTCTACGACAGCTTTGTTTAAAAAGAGATGTTCTTCTATCAGTAGTGAAAAATCAACTTTATCTTCAGAGTAAAACTCCATCGAAGCATACAAGTTTTCTACTTTTTTATGTAAAAGACTTTTTTGTAATTTTTGTATCTCATTTTCCAGCTCTACCCCTTTATCTAATACTAAAAATAACTCTACCACAGCTTGATACATCTTTTTAAAATAGTATGGTTTTTTGTAAGTAGATATGGAATTCAGTGCTTCAAATTGTGAAAATATCTCCATAATTAGATAAATATTTTTTTCTTCTAGTGAATGCCAAAAATCTATACACTTTTTACTTTCTCCTAATAAAGCTTGTGTAATTATTTGTAGTACTTTATATTGATTTTTTGGGTTTGAAATATAGTCTCTATTACTGTTAATCAATTTTCTACCTAAAGGACTATAAAATTTATTCTCAAAGGGAAAGAGATAAGCATAATATTCATATTTTTCTAAAAAATCTTTTTGGAACTTAGAGACATCAACAACATTACTACTTTCTATCTCATCAATTTTTACTAAAAAAGCTTTATGCACATCACTACTATGAACAATAGCCTCTCCTCTAGCCAACTCTGCAATATCTAATACCTGATGTTCATTAAGATTAATAGAGTCTCCTACCATACTACGGTCATCTTTTGCCATTGTTCTATGTAAAATTTTAATATTAGTATTTTTTATAACATCACTATGAAGCTTATTCGCCACTTGATCTGCGATAATAATCCCTTGACCAAAAGCTCTTGCTTCTGCTAACATATTGGTAAATGACTCAACTGCCGATGCTTTAGAGTTAGTACTTTCCATATTTTGTTCAAAAGGAATATTGGGTAAAAGACGATGTGCTTCTTCAATAACAACCACATGCTTAAGTTTAGACACAATCCCAAATGATTCACGATACCGATAAAGAGAATTTAGAATTAATCCCATAATCAAAGATTTCTCTTCACTATTGACAATAGAAGAGAGTTCAATAATGGTAGGTTTCTCAAAAAGATGTTTACTCTCAATGGCATGTTGTGAGTTAAAAATCATCCCTTTAGCACCTATGGTTAAATTTTTAATTCTTGTTATTAATGCAGCTTTAATATTGCTTTGTAGTTCATTATGATAACCTGCCCCATCAACAATAGAAGAAATAGCTTTTTGAAGCTCATCCATTTTTGGAAATAACATTCGATTGAACTCATCTGATAAACCTATCTCTTCATCAAAAGCAGGATGTTCCAGTGTCGATAAATTCCATCCTTTATCTTCATAAATTTTATGAATTGCTTCTTCTAATATATAGGGCATTGGTCCATACATAGGGAATGCAGCATTAAAAGATGATTTGATGGAATCAATATGATTTAGAACACTATATTGATTCTCTTTTTTATAATCGAAAACAAATGGATTAAACCTAAAAACATCATTTGCCCCACCAAGTTTAAAAATTTGAAGTTCAGGTATATTTTTTTGAAGAAATTGATATTCTGACTTTGCAGGTTCTATAACGAGAAAAGGTGTATGATACTCATTCCATATTTTACCTAGTATCGATTTTATTGTATTAGATTTTCCACTACCTGTAATCCCTGAAACAAACAGGTGACCATTTAAAGCCTCTTGAGACAATCTAAATCTCTGATGAGTAGGCTTTTTTTTATTTAAAACTACACCAATATCAATACTATCAGCTTCTGTTTTAGCTTGTGTTAGCCCAAAACTAGAAACCTTAGAAACTGAAATACCATCTACATCATTATGTGGTAAGGAAGCAAGAATAGACAACTCTTCTGTATTAATAGCTGAAGAAAACCCTAAAAATGAATGATGAATTGGGTGCTTAACTTTTTTATCAAAATAAAGCATTGGTAATTTACTAATATCTATACTTTGGTTATCTCCTAACCCATTACTAAAACGAATACTTTCGTAGTACGACTCATCTCCACTATAAACACTTTTTAGAGTATGTTCTAGTTCAGACAATACCCCTTCATCTTCTGCTTGAATATACAAAGAAGAGTTCCACATTCCATGATTTAAACCTTTTTGAAATCGTTTGATATAAGTATCTATAAGATTTTCACAATACTCTGCTGATTTATTAATCTCATCATAAGTTATACCTATGGTATCTGTTTTAGTCTGATTTTGATTTAAACTTTGGCTTTGATTTTTTGAGTTTGTTCTTGAAAAATTTGTTGTTTGAGTATTACTGTTTACTTCATTATAATTATAAGAAGCAAAAATCATAGATAATCCTCCACTATGGGAGCTTGATTTAGTATCGGAGTCACTAGTACTCTCTGTATCACTAAAACTTGAACCTTCTGTAAAGGTAACCCCTTCTGTATTAGCATTACTTTGTTGTTCATTTTTACTCTGTTTCACCAATCTATGTAATTCACTACCAAGTGTTTGATAGTTTGATATAATGTTTTGTACGGTTTCTAAGTTATAACTCTCTGCTACCAAAACCATACGAAATATTTTTCCTTGCATAGGAAATAAAATCTTCTCTAATGATTGCTTATACTCTTTATCTGAGTCTCTTTTTAAGGCAGGAATACCTAACATAGCCCTACTATATCTCATCTCTTTAGAGAACATTGATTGACTACTTTCTTCTACAGTAGAACCCGAATATATCCCCTCAAAAGTTTCTTTAAGAAAGCTACTATCTCTACTTCCTAAATAAAGACTGATCCCCTGCTTAGACCCCTCTATCATATAAACAAACTTTTGTGATTTTGAGGCAACTGAACTAAGGAGTTGCTGAAAATCAATAAGATTTAAATCATTGTTTGACTTCTCTCTATCATAAGAAATATGAGAGATTTTTACAAAATTGATTTTTTCATTATTTTCAATATCAATCTTTTGAATATCATATCTTTCATAATCTCTTCTTTCTAAAAAATTTTGGATAGCGATATCTAGTTTTATATCTGTATAAGATATGTTGTTACATTTTTCTATTTTTTTAGTCATCTAATTTCTTTTTTAATATTTAAGTTAATCTTACCATAATAATATTAAATTAATTATTTAAGTTTTATTTAATATTTTAACTAATGAGGGGGAATTCTATTAAAGACAGAATAAAGGAGTTCTCATCTTCTCAAAAAGAGAGGAAAACCAATTTACCTTCGTTAATCATAGTAAAGAATCAAAGCTTTTGCTATACTCTCAGCATTAAATCTAAGGAACATTGATGGAAGCAGATTTTTGGCACAAACTATGGGAAAGCAACGATACAGGATGGCATTTAAACGACACCAACCCACTTTTAGAAGCTTTTTTTAGCGAACTACAACTCAAAGAAAATTCAAGAGTATTCATTCCTTTATGTGGAAAAACACTGGACATTACATGGTTATTAAGTCATGGCTATAAAGTTGTGGGAGCAGAACTGAATGAGATTGCCATTAAAGAGCTATTTAAGAGTCTTTCCCTAGAACCTAAGATTGAGAAACTAGGAGAACTCACGCTTTACCATGCAGAAAACATTGATATTTTTGTGGGAGATATTTTTGAACTCACAGCAGAGAGTTTAGGAAAAGTCGAGGCAATTTATGACCGAGGAGCCTTGGTAGCACTTCCCAAAGAGATGCGTGTGGCATACAGTGCTTTACTAAAAGAGATTAGCAAAACAGCCCCTCAACTCTTAATCAACTTTGAATATGACCAAACCCTTATGGATGGCCCTCCATTTTCCATTAGCAAAGCTGAGATTGAAACACACTATGCTGAAAGCTATGCCATTAAACTGCTAAAAAGTTTTGAACTCAAAGGTGGCCCATTTGAAGAAATGGGTGCGAGTGAGAATATTTGGTTGTTGAACTAAACGTAGAGAGCTAGTCTCTCCACTTAATCGAACACCCCATACTAGGTACTTGCTCTCTAGGTCCTTGACCTGTTTTAGCAATCTCTCGCATGGCATTGACCAATTCAAGTGTTCTGTTAGAAGCATCCTCCATCCGTGCATTATCAAGCCGTCCACGATATTGAAGCTCACCACTAGCATTAAACCCAAAGAAATCAGGGGTACAAACAGCTCCATAACTTTTACCTACAGATTGCTCTTCATCGACAAGGTAAGGAAATGCAAAGTTATTTTCTTTAGCAAATGTTATCATGTTCTCTGGTGAATCTTCTGCATAAGACTTATAATCATTCGACATAACAGCTAAAACATTAATCCCTTCATCCATAAGAACTTGCGTATCTTGAGCCAAACGTTCTGCAATACGAATAACATAAGGACAATGATTACAAATAAACATAATCAACAGCCCTTTTTCACTCAAATGCTCAGACATGGTAAAGCTTTTACCATGCGCGTCTTGTAAAGTAAATTCTGGTGCTTTCCAACCAAAGTCACAAATCGGCGTGTCAAGTAACATCTTAGTTATACCAAGTAATCACATCATCACTAGGAAGTCTACTTTTCCCTCTTGGATCCTCTTCTCGGTAACCAAATGCCACCATAACAGCTGGACCAAACTCATCGCTGTCCAGTTTTAGTTCATCTCTTATAAATGCTTCCGTTGCTTCAATGTCAAACCCTTCCATCGGACAAGAATCAATACCCATCGTCGCTGCCCCTGTCATCATGTTGGCTAAAGCAATGTACGTCTGCTTTGTTGCCCAGTCAAAAATGTATTTGTCATCACCAAGAATGTTAAAGTCTTTCTTTTGAAACTGCTCGTAAAACTGGTGGTAAAGTGCTACAACATCTTCTGGAAGCTCTTTGTACTTTAACATGTTGTCAATGTAGTCAGCACTGTAGTGTAAATCTTTTACTTTACGTGATAAAATTAAAACCACATGACTCGCCGTTGGCAATTGCCCTTGCCCACCCCATGTTGTCTCTTTTAACTTTTCACGTAGTTCTTTGTTTTGAATGACCACAAATTTCCAAGGTTCAAATCCAAATGAACTTGGACTTAGTCTTCCCATCTCTAAAATATCTGAAAAATCCTCTTCAGAGATTTCTTTACTTGCATCAAATGATTTACACGCGTGTCTAAAGTTCATTGCTTCTAAAAATTTATTTTCCATTTTGGTTCCTTAGTTTTTTATATGTGAAAATTCTAGCCATTATTAACTTAAATATCCTTTACAGTAATTTAGGTAAGTAATGGAAATTAATCACTTTTATGTTAAAATATCCTAACGAAGAAGGATTTCAAATGTACACAATCAATGAGAAAAAGTATGACTGTTCTGTCGCTGTGACTTTAGACATATTTAATGACAAGTGGAAGCTCTATATTATTTGGAATCTGTTGGACGGGGGAAAACGTTTTAAAGATTTGCATGAAAGCATTTCTGAGACCACCCAAAAGACCTTAACGGTAAAACTCAAAGAGTTAGAAGCCAAAAACATTGTCCACCGAGAAGTATTTGCTGAAGTCCCACCCAAAGTCGTCTACAGTTTAACCCCTGCTGGAAAGCGTCTACAACCTGTTCTTAAAGAGATGTTTCATTGGGGTATCTCTTACGTAGAAGAGCATGGAGAGATAAGTGACGACCATGTTTGCTGTGAAACGGAGATAGCTGGGAAGTTGGGGTTGAGGTAGAAATATGAGCTTATCCATATTATAATCCTTAAAAACCTGCCATATTAAATATTATAATGCGAGGTATTCGTATTTTAGTATAAGGCTCCCATTCAATCTTGACAAAAAAATATTAAATCATTATAATATAATTATGAATACAATAGATTTTTCATGGGACAAAAATAAAGCCCAAACGAATTTTAAAAAACATAAAATTTCATTTGAAGAAGCTCAAACAGTTTTTGATGATGAGAATGCTCGTTTGATTTTTGATCCTGACCATAGTGAAGATGAAGACCGATTTATCTTACTTGGCTACAGTTGCACCTCTAAGATTTTAACTGTTGTTCATTGCTATCGTTATGATGAACAAAATGTAAGAATTATAAGTGCTAGAAAATCAACTAAAAATGAAGAAAACCAATACAGGGAGTTTACACTATGAGAGAAGAGTACGATTTTAGCAATTCAATTAAAAATCCTTATGCACAAAAAGAGAAAAAACAAATTTCTATCAACATTGAAACTGACACCATTGCCTACTTTAAAGCCTTAGCAAAAAAAGTGGGAATTCCTTATCAAAATCTGATTAACTCTTATTTGACGGATTGTGTTAATAAGAAGGTTGAGCCTAAGTTACAATGGGGTTAAATAAACTAAACTCCAATAAAAACCTCTTATTATCTGTATAATTTTCTTTCTAAAAAGGAAAATTATACGTCATACTTTCCTTGTTTATGAAAATTAAGCATTTTTCATGACTTAACACTTCTTATTCACATCTTTGTCAAAACTCAATTTTCCATCAAACTTTTCTCCAATTTCTTCTATCATTGCTATCTCTTTAGCACTTTCTAAGTCATCAAACTTTGTTACTCTGTCTCTATATTTTCCTGCCATTGAGCCAATAACAGACTGTTTTTCAATACAGAAAAATAAATATCTTAATACTTTATTTTTTTTCATTTTGACCTATAACCTTCTGTAAAGTTGGAACAGATGGCATATCTGATTTTGCAGTATCCATAGTCTCAGCAGCATTCTTTTTGAAAGCACTTATATTTATTTCTAATAATGATTTCATTAATTCATTGGATGATTCGCTATCTAACACATTAATTTGTTCTTTATAATTTTCAAATGATTTAGCTAAAGATTCTTTATGTGCATATTCTTCTTCCAATCTAGAATACTTATTCAAATTAATATTCGCTACGATTGCAATCCAAATAAATGGAATATTAATAACCATTCTTATTGCAATTGAGGTTAATGTAATATCATCAAGATTAGCAAAATCAATTGTCTTAAAATTAAATGCGCCCAATAAACCTAAAGACAAAGTAAATAATACAACACTATAGAATCTTTTTTTTCTTGCTTCTTGACCTCTCTGCATAAATCCACCTGCAAGTCCGGCATCACTAGAAAGATTAATAACTTTTCTTGCTTCTATCTCAATTTCTTTTAATTCTTGTAAGCGTTCAGTAAGTATTTCGGTCAAGCATCTAAAAGTAGTTGATGGTTATAGCGATTAATAACAAGATTAACAGAATATTCAAGCTTCTCCCAAGACTTAGAAAACTTAATAGTTTTACGTTGAAGTCGAGCTAAAACCATTC
>CACVAR010000366.1 GCA_902727905.1 uncultured Sulfurovum sp.
TTACATAAAGAAGGAAAAATTTCAACACTTATAGGAACACGTTCTTTGTTGGGTGAAGGTTGGGATGCTCCTCATGTTAATGCTTTGATTTTAGCCACACAAACAGGGGCTTATGTTACAACCAATCAGATACGAGGACGGGCCATTCGTATAGACACAAATGATGAATTAAAAACAGCGAGTATTTGGCATATTATTGCCATGTCAGGCGAGATGGGAACGAATGAACTGATTTTAGCAGATCTACATAAACGCTTTAAGACTTTTGCTGGTATTCATGCTAATGCATTGAGTATTGAGTCAGGAATTGAGCGTTTAAAGTTAGACATTGATGAACAGGCTTTAAAAGAAGATGAAGTTGACATAATAGAACACTCAAATAATATTATGGAACAGCGCTTACAAGATGATATTTTTAATTTAAAAGAACGTTGGACACATGCATTGGAAGATGTAAAAGAGCATAGTTTTAAGTCTGGATTACAGTTTTCTACAAAAAGTTCTAAAGTGTTAGATAACTTTTCTAAATATGTTGCACATGCTAGAGCTAAGACAACTTTTATTATCTATAGTTGGTTTTCCTCGTTAGTATATAACTTAAAAAAGTTATTGAGTTTGCGTAATGATGATGGTTTGAAAAGTAAGATGTATGAAAATGATGATTATCTTAGTAAAGTTTCTAATGTGGTCTTTTACACATTAAATAAGCTAGAACTTTTTCATCATAAAGAACGTGCTAATTATGCTGTACGTATAGAAGAAGTTGAAAAAGAATATTTTCGCTTTTCACTAGAGGGTGCAAGTAAAAGAGACAATGACCTTTTTCTTGAAACCCTAAGTCAGCTTTTTGAACCCTTAGAACGACCTAAATACATTATAGTTGTACATTTTTTAGGTCAACAAGAAGTTTTTCCTGTGCCTCATCACTTTGGTGTTAATAGAGAATCAGCAGAGGTTTACTTAAAAATATGGAAAGACTTTTTTGTAGAGTTTAATAAAATAGAGCTTTTATCAACTTATAAAGATTTAGGTAGGGAGTATTTATTGAAAGCAAAAGCCAAATATTATGCTGAACAAAATGAGATGAATACACGACTTATAGAGAGGTGGGAATAGATGTTAAGCACTCGTAAATGTCCTCAATGTAAAGCAACACTTGATAAAAGCACTGCATCTGTTCAGAACTGTCAGTACTGTCAAACATTATTGTTACAGGTAAATGAAGCGTTTTCAACCATAAAGTGTAAAGGTTGTTCAGCTCCTTTAAAATTAGAAGGGGAATTAAGTAATTCAAAAATTCTCGTTTGTACTTATTGTAGTACAGCGATGGACAGTGAACATGAGTTTAAAGCACTTTATACATTTACTAATATTCAAAAGCCAAATAGTAGATTAGAAGTTGGTATGAGAATGAGTATAGAAGGTATTGAGTATGCTATTGTCTCTTTGATTGTTTATAGAAGTAGAGGTTCTGAGTGGCTAGATTTTACACTATACTCTAAGGGTAGTAAATATGCAAAGCTTTTAAAAAAAGAGGGTAAATATCTATTTTTTAATAAAGAACTTGGAAACATGGAAGAAAATATTTGGCTTTTAAAAGCAGGAGATATTTTTAAAGTTCAGGATACGTCATTTCAAATAGAGAAGTTCTATTTTACAGAAATCTATTATGCTGTTGGAAATATGAGTTCAAAGATTAATCAAAATCAACGTAATAAACAGTGTTTGGCTAAAAATGACAGTACTTGGTTTTATTCAGCTTATAGTTTAAATAATGTTACTTATTATGTAGGTAGAGAACTAGATGAGGTGGAACAAACTTTTAAAGATTAAAAAATATTTAAATTTGTTTATTTTAGGTATAATTTCTTATATTTTATAATAAGGATTAAATATGTTAAATGAATTTAAGAAGTTTTTAGTAAATGGTAATATGGTCGATATGGCTGTAGGTTTCATTTTTGGTGGTGCTTTTGCAACAGTGGTCAAATCGTTTGTAGCCAATGTGATGATGCCTCCAATAGGTCTTTTAATGGGTAATGTTGATTTTTCTCAATTATTTGTTGCATTAGATGGAAAAGCATATGCTACGATGGACGCATTAGATAAAGCTGGCGCACCTGCTATCAAATATGGAATGTTTATTAATGATACTATTTCATTTTTAATTTTAGGTTTTGTGATGTTTATGCTTATAAAAGCATATAATAAAATGAAAGAACCAGAAGTAGAGGCTGCACCTACTACCAAACATTGTAATGAGTGTGCTATGGAAATTCCTGTGGCTGCTAAGAAATGTGGACACTGTGGAAGTACAGACGTTTAATTAAGTTATTAAAATAGAGAAGAACTTTTCTCTATTTTAAACCATAGTTTAGCTTTTTTAAGTGAACTTTGAGTTTCTCTTTTACCTCACCTTGAAACTCTAAACTATTCTCCTTTAGTGTTCCACCTGTTCCCAGTTTTTTCTTTAGTACTTTGAGTAAGGCTTTTAAGTCATCATTAGCCAAATAAAAAGGCTGGACTATTGTAACTACTTTTCCTCGTCGCTTTTCTTTTGCAAAGTGTAGTTGGTGTTTATCTGCTGTTTTAATTTCTGTTGAGATTTTTTTTTGAACCTTTTCTTTGTTGTCTGAAGTCCATTCATCTGAGAAGTCTGCTCCCATTTCAAATAGATTTTTTTTCATTTAGTACTCCGTATCAAATAGTAGACCAAGTATAACAGAGCCAAACATTACGAACATGAAAATTTTATATAAAGTATCATCATCAGGTAGTTTCATCTTTTATCCT
>CACVAR010000367.1 GCA_902727905.1 uncultured Sulfurovum sp.
GCAATCTCATTAATAGAATCTTTATATTTTTTAACAGTATTGTAAGAGACACCAGCTTCTAAAGCGATGGAACTAATGGTAATTTTTTTATTTTCAAAACGCATCATGTTAACGGCATTCGAGATTTTATTTTTAGCTGCTTGAATGCGTTTTTGAGTGGCTTCTTTCGTGGCATTTTTCTTTTTGTTGCTAACAGGTTTAGCAATGTCATGACTTATACGTTCTGAGATGGTTTTTAGTAGTACCATCTCTTCATCGTTAAAAGTATTTAAACACTCTTTAGAGTGTTTATTAGACTCATGTATGAGTTTCTGCAGGGTAGTAAACTCACTTTTGTTTAGGGTTAATCGCATGAACTATTTAGTTTTTTTCTTAGTAGTCTTTACAGCTTTTTGAGCTTCTTTTTTTAGCTCTTTTTTAATCTTTTTCTCTTTTTTGAGATGTTTTAAGTACTCTTTAGCTGTAAGTTCTTGACCTTGACAAATAACATGTGTTGCAATTCCACGTTGACAAAGTTCTTTTGTTCCCATCCAGTAGTCTTGACCTACAAGCATTTGCTGGTACTCTTCTTCACTTAAGAAACCTTGTTGAACAATAACATCATGAAAGAATTTTTCAAGTTTTTTAGAGGTATGTTCAAGACGTGCTTTAATCTCTCCACCTTTTCCTACTGCACCACCAGCATAGTTGTGGTACATAAAATCAGAGTAAGGATAAGCAACACGTTTGTCAGCCATCGAGAAAAGCATAGCTCCCATACTGTAACCTTTATTGTCTAAGTAGGCAACAGTACGCCCATTAAACTTTTCTTGCATAATGTTGTAAAATTGCATACCTTCGTTCACAAACCCACCACCAGAGTCAATCATAAACTCTAAGACATCATGTTCTTTAGCTTCACGTAGCTCATTAAATACAGAGTGAAGACCTTTCTTTAACTCAAAGAAACGACCTATGTAAACACGGTAAGACTTATGTTTAGGCGTTACTTCAAAAAGGTTCTTCTCTTTGTTTATTAGTCTTTTATGTTCAGGAATCATTTCTGAGTAAAGTGTGTGTTGTTCGCTGCTTAATTCTTTTTTGGCACCAGTCATATGTTGTCCCTATTTTGATATAAAATTTAATGCTATAAGTATAGCGTAGATTTGTGTAGTATTTATAGCGAAATGTCGTCAAAAAGAATTTGAGGTATTTCTATGCCCCAGTTTTTAGATTTTTTTTCTATTTCATCACGAATTTTTTGAATGGTAGAGGTACTAATGTTGTTTGACTTTGTATTACTTATCACATTAAGAGTAGAGATGATGATAAGACTTTTAAGTGAACCTTGGTAATCGTAAACATTGTTCAGTGCTTTTACTGGATTAATTACTTTATAAAATACACGATAGTCCAAAGTTATTTTTTGATTATCTAAAGTGAATATTTCTAACTTATCTGGATAGATAATCTCTTCTTTTAAAGAGACAGTTTTTTCTATTTCATCTATGAAAGGAAAAAAGTCTTGGAATCCCTCTTCTATGATTCTACTTTTTCCAAATCGGTCTATAACATAGGCAGTTTTTTTAGGAACTTCTATTTTAAATGGATTATATTTTTCATCTATCAAAGAGGAATTGAGCATAAAGTAACTTAAGCCAAAGAGAAGTATGAATAAAATGAGTGCTAATAGTATTTCCAAAATATCCCCAGATAGTTTTTTCTTATGCTTAAGTATAGCGTATATTACTTTTAAACTATTTTTTATATGGCTTCATTCCAAATTTTTAAAAAATCATCACGTTCATAAACTTTAGCACCTAAGTCAATTTTGTAGGGCATAAAGGGTTGTCCTAAGTTTAAAAAGGCAAAACCTTCTTTTTCTAAGTATTGAGCAAGGAGTACTAATTGTGCTGTTCCATAGTTGTTATAGGCTTTTTCTCTACTTGAAAAAGCTGCTAAAGAGGTATAGGTTTTACCGATTATATAACCAAATTCACCAGCAATGGCTTTACCTTTATCTCTAATCAGTGCTGTAACAATTTGAACACTGTTGTCTTCACTATTATGCACAGCTTTGAGTGTTGTTAAATAGGTTTCATTTAACCATGTAAGTGAATGAAAACTTTTTATGTGTGCATGTACCTCATCAAAGGCTTCTCCTATTTCTAGTTCAAGATTTTTTTCTGCTAACAACTTTTTAACCTTACGGTTTATGTGTAAATCTTTAAAGTCTAAAATAGCATAACTTTTTTGTATTTCAGGGGCTAAAATAACTTGGTCTTGATGTTCCATACTTACAGCAATAAATCCAGCTTTGGCTTGGGCTATGTAAAATTCTGCTGAAAAGTTATCTGTCCAGTAGTAGTTTCTTCTTTTGTCAGCATAAATATGTTCCATGAGTTCTTCATCAAAAAAGTCATTGTAAGAGAGATATTCTATAGGATAGTCTATGGTCTGAATAAAAGGTTTTTTTGTATAAAAGACTTTTTCTTCAGAGCTTGTGTTAATGGGTTTAGAAGTGTCATAAACAAATTCATAGTATTCGTTGTTGTTGTATTTAAACTCTTGAATCACGGTTAACCCAAGCTTGCGTTTGTGTGCTTCATAGGAACGTGGATTGTTCTTGTTTACAAATGTCACCAAAATAGGGTAACGTTTCGCCATCTCTTCACGTGCTATGTCAAATAGACTTTCAAGTAGTCCCGAACCTCTTAATGCTTTGTCTATACAAACTGGTCCATATTGGTAAGAGTTTGCAGTACTTAGCTGTTGACCTAAGTATTC
>CACVAR010000368.1 GCA_902727905.1 uncultured Sulfurovum sp.
AACGTATGCAACATGCTCACATAAAGAAAGCTGTCATAGGTATCTCAGGTGGATTAGACTCTACCCTTGCCCTACTTTCTACACACAAAGCTTTTGAACTCATGAAATGGAATTCTAAAGATATCATCGCCATTACCATGCCAGGGTTTGGTACAACCTCACGTACCAAAAACAATGCCACAGAGCTTTGTGAAGCCTTAGAAGTAACCCTAAGAACCGTAGACATCACCAAACTAGCATTAACTGAGTTTGAAGTCATAGGGCATGAGGTAGACGACCATTCAGTAACTTATGAAAATGTTCAAGCAAGAGCCAGAACAAGCATACTTATGAACACAGCCAACCGTGAAGGTGGCTTGGTCATAGGTACAGGAGACTTAAGTGAGATAGCTCTAGGTTGGTCAACCTACAACGGTGACCACATGAGTATGTATGCTCTAAATTCTGGAATTCCTAAAACCCTCATTCAGTATGTCATCGAATCGTTTAAACAAAATGAAAAAATAGCCCCTATTATCGACGATATCTTAGCCACACCAATAAGCCCAGAACTCTTACCACATGACAAAGATGAAATAGTTCAAGAAACAGAATCCATCATAGGGCCGTATGAATTGCATGATTTCTTTTTATATCACTTTTTAAAATATGGTGCAACACCTGAAAAGATTCTTTTTCTAGCCAATCATGCTTTTGAAAATTATGATGAAGAGAGCATAAAAAAATGGCTAAAAAAGTTCATTTGGCGTTTCTTTACTCAGCAGTTTAAACGTTCATGTATGCCAGATGGACCAAAAGTAGGAAGCATTTCACTTAGCCCCAGAGCTGACTGGAAAATGCCTTCAGATGCAGACGTTAAGATTTGGTTAGAAGCGCTTTAAACTCATCTAATTTCTCTTGGGTAGTTTTTATTTCCCAAGAGACTTTGTCGCCTAAAAATTGACGTTCAACTTGAAAGATTTCCAATTTATTTAAAACATACTCTCGCTTTTGAACATCAGAGTAAGTAGAATCGAACTTATAAGTAAACTCTTTTTCATATTTTTTTATATCAGCTAGAGCTACAACTTCTTTTACAGCTGAAGCATAAGCTCTTGCCATACCACCAATGCCTAGTTTAGTTCCACCAAAATAGCGAACTGTTAAAAGAGCAACATTTATAAGCTCTTCACCTCTAAGTACATTTAAAGATGGTACACCAGCTGCCCCTTTGGGTTCTTCGTCATCTGAAGAGTTTTCAACTATTTGCTCAAACTCATTGAGGTAACGTAATGCATAAACCACATGTCTGGCTTTAGGATGTTCAGCCCTTAGTTGCTCTTGTAAGCCTTTGTACTGAGATATGGGAACTAGATGAGCTATGAACTTTGACTTTTTAACTTCGTACTGACCTGTAAAAGACTGTTCAATAGTTTGCATTTTTATTCTCCCGTAGGGTCGATTCATCGACCAATGCTTATGCTTTATATTTGATTATTGGTCGGTAAACCGACCCTACGCTTCATTCACCTTAGAAACAATAAAATCTACAAAATTATCGTCATCATTAAAACATTTGGCTACTCTATAATCATCATATTTAATCTTATCGGCTATCTCTCTGTGTTCAATATCCAGTTCATAAACTGTCTCAGAGTTATCAACAGTAAATGCTAAAGGGTAAATAAGTACTTTCCTATGGTAAGGTCTACGCAATACATCCACCAAGTTTGGCTCCAACCAAGCTGCTGAACCTACTTTTGATTGATAAACTAACTTAATGTTGTTAAATTTAATACCATGCTCATGAAAATACATACGAAGTGCCGAAACATTTCCCTCTACTTGGTTCTGATAAGGGTCACCAGCTTTTATAATACTCATAGGCAAACCATGGGCTGAAAGTAGTAAGTCATACTCTTCAGTATTTTTGTCTTCAAAAGCTTCCATAATCTTAGCTGCACACATCTCTATGTAATCATAATCATCATAATAAGGATCTATAACTGTTATCTTAGGACTATATTCTAACTCTTTACAACGTGCTTCTATGTCTTCAATTGAAGAGAGTGTTGTGGTAGTAGAGTACTGTGGATACATGGGAAACAGCACCAACTCTTCTACGCCATCTTTTTGAAACTGTATTAAGGCATCAGTAGCAAAAGGAGGAACATAACGCATGGCAGGTGCTACTTTCATGTCCAACTTTTCATTTAGTTTTTCAATCAGTGCATAAGTCAACGCTGGCAATGGAGACTTTCCACCTAAAAACTCCATAAAGTTCTCTTTCACTTCGTCTATACGATTTAAAATGATTATCTCTCTAACCAAAGCGCGCGTATATCTGTCCATGGTCAAAATGTTCTTGTCAGAAAACATGTTATGAAGAAACATCTGAACTTCGTCAACGTTATTTGGACCACCCATATTAAGTAGTAATAGTGCTTTTTTATTCATGGAAGTATTTTAGCAGTTTATATTTAGGTTGGGTTAAAATGTATTTGCTGAATTTAAAGTGCCAACATGATGTGCTACCCAAATATCAGACAAGTTTTTAAAATCACGCAGCGATTTGGTATTGTAGCATTTTAGCCTCATAATTTACTGGAGACATATAGCCATCAAGGTAATTCAAAATCAAATTATATTAAACATCTTGCAAAACTAAAAAGATGCTAAAATTTTAGGATGAGAAAAGTAGATAAATTTGAAAAAGTAAGCGAAGAGAACTTTAAAAGGTTAGTAGGCGTAAAAAGGTCAACCTTTGAAGTCATG
>CACVAR010000369.1 GCA_902727905.1 uncultured Sulfurovum sp.
TGACTTTTTTTTCAGGAGATTTAAATTTAGCTACCTTTTCAAACAGTTTTTTAAGGTCTGTTCCTTTGGTTAAGATATGTTCAGACTTCATATTGTCTAAAGCCAACTTTACTAAGTCATGGTCAGTTGTAGGAGGTGAAAGTAACAAAGGATTAGAAGTAAAACCCACTAGTGCTATCTGCTCTTGGCTATCAAGTTCTAAAAATGCTTTAATGCTCTGTCTAGCTACTAACATTCTACTGGGTTTAATGTCATTAGCATTCATAGAGACCGACAAATCTAAAGCAATCACAAGTGAATGAACATTAACTTTTTCTTGACTCATCGTTTCAGGAAGTACCGGTCTGGCTAACGCAATAATAAGTAATACTAAGACAGCCCAGCGTAAATTTTGAGTAAAACGTTGTTGCTTTTTTCTTTTATACAAATAAGCAAAAAGAGGAAACAGTAACCATAAAAATGATGCATAAACAAAACTCATCCACTCTCCTCACTTCTAAAGATTAGCAAACTCAATAAGACCAATACTAACAAAAAAGGATAAATCGCCAACTGCTCCTTGTTCAAATACTGTTCAGAACGAATGGGACTTGGTTCTAACTTAGCTATGTTTTCATAAACAGTCTCAAGTTCATCAGCATTTTGACAAAAGAAGCTTTTTCCTCCAGAGTCTTTAGCGATGTTATTTAACAAAGACACATCATAGTCTGCTTTTTTACCTATACCTATGGTGTAGACCTTAACCCCTTGTTTTCGTACTAAGCTCACAGCCTCACGAGGAGAAGTTTTTCCTGCATTATGCACCCCATCAGTTAAAAGTATGAGTACTTTTGATTTTGCTTCACCACTTTTTAAGGTACTTAAACCTTGCATCAAAGCATCACCAATGGCTGTACTTGTTCCAGCTATGCCCACATGTGACATTAGTTCAAACATTTCATTCAAGGCTTTTAAGTCATAGGTCAATGGAGAAGCTGAAAAAGCGAATGAGCCAAAGACCACTAAGCCTACATTATCATCGTATCTTTTCTCTATAAAGTCTTTGGCTAAGGTTACAGAAATATCATACTTGGTTTGCGTTCTATCTTTTTCATTAAAGCCCCGTTCAGCCATAGAACCACTTGTGTCTAAGAGTAAAACTAAGTCTCGCCCTTTTTTAGCTGAATTTGCTTCTGAAGCATAAGTAAATGGGGCTGCTAAAGCAAATACTAAAAGGGTATAAATCAATACGGTATATAAAAACTGATTGTCCCATGAAAAGCTTTGTTTAGGTAACCACTCCTCTTTAGGAAAGTAAATACTTTTGACTTTCTGTTTACACCACCAAAAACAAGGGAGTAAGACTAACAAGACAAACGCATAAGGGTACAAAAAAGAAAAGTTCACTAAGAGACTTCTCCATTCTCATACAACCAAAAAGCATCTACTTTTAAAAAGCGACTCTTCTCTACCATCTCAGCTGACGAAAGCAACGCTTTAAAAGTTACAAACGCTTCTTCTTCCCCATCTATAAACTCCAAAACTTCTAAACCTAAAAACTCCGTCTCTTTACAAAATACATCAATACTTTCTTTCCATGCTTTAGTGTCTTCCATATATTGTTCATTGTTCTCATGTGTTGTTTTAACAATATAGCTACTATTCCCTACAGCATAAGCAGCATAACGTGACTTCATAAGCAGTAAAGCTGTTTTAGGTTTTGCTCCTTTATGATAGACAAGACAACATTTTTTATATTTGTTATTTGAACCACATGGACATGCGCTATTTGGAGATATTTTTTTCATGTTTGTATTATACATACAAACATGTTAGATAAGTATTGCAATTAAAAAGTTAACTACCCACACTTCCCTGGCGCACATTTCATTCCACCACACTTTCCACTTTTTGGTGTTTCTCTCATACTCTCCATCATGGCTTGCATTTTTTCTGGATTGGCTACAAAGTTGTACCCTTTATAAAGGGTAAAGACTCCGTAGAAAACAACTAAAAGAGCTGCTATTTTCATCATGGTTCCACGTAAAGTTCCTTGTTGTAAAAACTTAGTAACAAAGCCTAAAAAGAAAAGTGCTGGAATAGTTGCCAAACCAAAACTAGCCATAACCACAGCACCCCATAAAGGAGAAGCCGTTGTCGCTGCCATAATGGCAAAGGAGTAAACCAAGCCACAAGGAATCATACCATTGAGTACACCCAACAGATAAAATGACCCAAAAGACTTAGAACCAATAAGCTTTCTAAAGATGTTTTGATACCAAGGATACTTAGAAAATGAAACTTCTAACTTATTCAAAAAATTTAATTTCCCAAGTAATGAAAGACCAGCCAATAACATTAATAAACCAGTTATAATGAACAAGATACCTTTAGTAGTAGGCGTAAAAGAAAGTGCCTGACCTAAAAGACCAAACAACGCCCCAATAAATGCATAGGTCGTAACACGTCCAAGATTATAAGAGAGATGGGCAAATGTTTGTCTAAAATAACTGTCTGTCTCGTCTATTTTTGAGGAAGAGTAAGCAACGACAATTCCACCACACATTCCGATGCAATGCCCAAAACTTCCTAAAAATGCTGTTGTTAAAATGATGACTAAATCTATGTTTTCCATGAAGCTCCTTTCATAATTTTATATTATAACTTTTATTTGTTTAATTTATGTTAAGGAAATATTTTTTATATCAATCTAGTACATCTAGTTTATTATCAAGAGCTTCTAAAAGAGCTTGACACTTATTTATATCAATAAA
>CACVAR010000370.1 GCA_902727905.1 uncultured Sulfurovum sp.
GTCATCTTCCAGTCAAATCCAAGTGGTGCAAAGACTGGTTCTGTTGCTTTTCCTATTTGTCCAAGGTAAGAATTTTCAAGTTTTTTAAGTTTTAACTCATTTTCTAATGATGCTACAAGAACCTCATCTCCTCCAGCCTTCTCTATTTTACTTGCATATTCAGCATCAAAAAGAGGTTGCTTTGGATAGGTTGAGGCAAACCAAATAAGCATAGAAGCAGCTAAAATAAATGTACCTGCTTTTTTCAAGTAACTTAATGCTTTGTTATAAACAGTGTGCCAAATTAGAGAAAATGAAGGCAGTCTATATTTAGGCATTTCCATTACAAATGGTTCAGCTTCCCCTTTAAAGACAAAAAGTCTAAGTGCTTTTGCCATTATCAACCCAAGGAGTGCTCCTGCAAGATAGATAATAAATAAAATGTTTCCAGCCTCTTCTGGAGCAAAGAAAACGCCCACAAAAAGAACATAAACAGGAATCTTTGCGCCACAAGACATAAACCCTATAATGAAAAGAGTAATTAATCTATCTTTTTCACTTTTAAGTGTTCGCGTTGACATGTAAGCAGGAACAGAACAACCAAAACCAGTAACCAAAGGAATAAAACTTTTACCATGTAAACCAAACTTATGGAAAAAACCATCTAGTAAAAAAGCAACTCGACTCATATAACCTGTTGTTTCTAAAAGAGCAATCCCTATGTATAAAATAATGATATTGGGAAGGAAGAGTAAAACTGCTCCAACCCCAGCAATAATTCCATCAACTATTAAAGAGCGTGTTGCCTCATGAGGAATGAGTGAACCTATCCAATCACCAAAAGCAGCCATTCCAGCATCTATCCAATCCATAGGAATCGATCCTATTTCAAAAGTAAGTTGAAAAAGCCCCCACATAAGAAAAAGAAAAATGGGAATACCTATAAATTTGTTCAACAAAATAGCATCAATCTTTTGTGTACTGTTTTTGAGTTCTCTAGGCTTTTTGGTTTTCACCGTCTCCATACGAATACCTCTAGCAATAGCAATGTATTCATTTGACTTTATATCGGCTACATTTTTGGTTTCATGATGCTTATAGATATGTTTTAGTGCATTAACAATACGAGGTTGAAGTTCTGTAATAATGGGTTGAACATGTAACTCTTCATAAAGGTCTTTGTCTTCAAATAAAATACGAATTGCCATTTCTCGTGAACTTAAATCACGTATCTTAAAGCCTTTCTCATCCATAAAGTTGGAAAGTTCTATAATCTCTTCTTCAAGAGGTTCAGAGTAAACAATATTTGAGACTCTTCTTTTTTTTGAATCATATACTTCATGTAGTCTATTTAAAAGTTCTTCAATCCCTTGACCTGAATTAGCAGATACTAAAACTGTTGGTACACCTGTTATGGCTTCAATCTGTTTAACATCAATTTCTAAACCTTCTTTTTCAGCTTCATCCGACATGTTCAGTGCTAAAACCATCTTCTTATTAAGTTTTAAAAGTTCTAGCGTTAGAAGTAGGTTTCTTTGTAGATGTGTAGAGTCTAAAACATTGATAATAACATCATACTCTTCATTGAGTAAATAAGTATGCGCAACTTTCTCTTCTTGTGTAAACCCAGAAATAGAGTAAGTCCCTGGCAAGTCAACCATTTCAAGTGTATGTGAATCATGATGAAAAGAGACTTCTGTTTTCTCAACTGTTACCCCTGAAAAGTTCCCAACCTTTAAAGCATTGGAACCACTCATGGTGTTAATAAGCATAGACTTCCCAACATTTGGTTGTCCTGCCAATACGACTTTAATGGTATCCATTACTTACTGTCCTCTTTCATTAACTTTACTTCTATTTTTTCTGCTTCAGACATACGAAGACCAATCAATGTCTCTTCAGCCATAATCTCAACAGTCTGCTTACCTAATGAACAAGCCTCTATACTAATTTCAGTACCTCTTGCAATACCAAATGAAAATAGGCGTGCTTTCAAAGCTTCATCTGTTCCTATACCATCAATAAGCGCTCTATCGCCCTTATGTAAATCTGAAAGTTTCATAAATTATTTCCCTTGGTCTAATATTTTGCGAATGATAGTGACTATCAACTTAACTAAAGTTAAAATCATGTTGTTTTAAATTAAAAAATGTAATTTACATAAACATGTAAATGATTAGCATTCACAACACCTACATTTACAGCTTTTAAATCAGCATAAACCATATCTATTGCTAACCTATCATTCACTTGATACGAAGCTAAAAAATCAAATTCTCTAGCTTTTGTCTCATTTTCGGTCTCAATATACATTTTTCCGAACCCTAATGTCAAGTCTTTTAGTCCTAAAGTACTTGCATCATACTCTACGCCTACCGTTCTTGCTACAGCATTTTTACCAGCATTATCAATAACTAGAAATTCAGAACCAGAAAAAAATGGTCCTCCACCAAAGCCACTGGTAGCTACATTATTGTTAATCTTATTATAAGAACAAGAAAAAAGTAACCCTAAAGAACTAAGACCTGCATCTAACTTAACACCATAAACATCTGTATCATCACCTTTCAAGTAAGACTGATGTGAATACTGTAAACCTAAACCATAAGTATAGTCCTTAAAGCTATTTTCATAAATTGATTCTAAATAGCTTATGGCATCTACTTCTGCATTTTTTAATCTATTATACCAAGCAGAAAGCACTAAATTCTCAACTCCTTCATAAGTCACACCGAGAACCTGCATATT
>CACVAR010000371.1 GCA_902727905.1 uncultured Sulfurovum sp.
TTTTTGCGTTAATGTCTCTAACCACATCGGTAGCATTTCTTTTTGAACATTCAGCTATTGCACTTTTTGCAGCAGCAAGTATTAATTTTATTTCAAGTATTTTAAAATTGGGTGTTAGAAATGTACTAGCAGCTGAACTTTTAGCTGGTTCATTAGTAGCAGACTTACATCTTTTACCTGCATTTTTCATGTTTCAGTTTGGAAATACAGCTTCACATGAAGGCTTAATTACTGGGCTTGTTGTAGGCGCTATTATTGCAAATGTATATACATTAATAGTATCTATTGTAGAAAGTGCCAAGACCAAGGAAGAGTTTTAGTAAGTTTTTATTCGTTTTTGACTTTGATTTTATTAGAAAATCAAAGTTTTAAGAGTCTATGTAAATTTAATCTTTTCTACAATTTAAAATATAAACATAACTACATCTATTAATCTTCTAAATTTCTTTATTTTACCAATTTGAACTGCTTTGTCTTAATAATTAGATTTTAAATAGTTTTTTTCAAAAATAATTTACATAACATTCCAATTATTAATTTTTTTTTAAAAAAAATATTTAATTAATAATATTTACGATAGAATAAAGAATAAAGGATAAATGATGCAGATGTTCAGGTATTTATTGATAGGAATTCTAGGAGTTTTTTTAACCTCATGTGGAAGTAGTGAAAATCAAGCTGCAGTTGTAGCTGCAGCTACAACGACTTTAACAGCTAATGCTGGAGTAGATAAACGAGCAGTAGTAAATGAAAGTGTTACTTTAGTTGGTAGTGCAGAAAAGGCTAATACTACAGCACTTAGTTATGAATGGAAAAAAGATGAAAAAACACTCTCTACAAGTAAAGAGTTTACTTATATACCCACAGAAGCAGGCATACATTTACTCAGTTTTACAGTTCAAGAAAGTGATGGTACTACTAGTACTGACAATATGATTGTTATTGTAACTCAGCAAATAATTGATACTAATATTCCAGATATTTCAAATACAACAATAACTTCCTACTTAAATGCAGTAAATAAAGTAAGAACAGCACAACAAGATTGTGGTCTAAAAGGCGTTTTCCCAGCGACCACAACAGTAAGTTGGAATGAAAAATTATATAAAGCCTCGTATGAACATATGCAAGATTTAATAGCCAGTAAAACATTCGCACATAGTGGTTCAGGAACAGAATCAGATTGGTCAGGCTATGTTCTTAATAAGAAAAGTTCTCAAATAGAACGGGTAGAAAGTTATGCTTACAGTTGGGAGCGTCTTGGTGAAAACCTCGCTGGTGGTGCAAGTATTGACAATATTGAAAAAGCTGTTGATGCTTGGATTGAAAGTGATAATCACTGTGAAAATTTAATGAATCCACTTTTTACAGAAGTTGGTATAGCTTTAGTAAAGGATGAAGATGCTTTATATGTAAATTACTGGGGACAAAACTTTGGAACGCCCAAATAAAATTATTATGAAGAGGATATATTTATGGCAGTTCTCCAGCCACAGCAGCCTTAAAAATAGAGATATCATCATTAAAGTTTGTTAGAGTAGATAACATAGTATAATGTAGTCTCTCAAGTATTCCTATATCATTATTCCCATGTTTTTCGAGTCGTTCTTTATAGCTCTCAAGAACTTGCTGAATAGCTTTCTCATTAAAACTTGATAAGTTTACACATAAAAAGTTAGGATTATTATCTGTATTAAAGAAACTTTTTGTTGTTGTAATTAAGAATGGACCAACCTTCTTGAAAATAGGAGATTTAAATTCATCTCTTTTAGTAATATCAGCTAAAAGTTCTTTTGCTAAAGCATAATTGTATGTTTCTACAGTGATTTTATTTTTATTATACAAAGGTTTTTTCATAAGTAAAAACTGATTTGTATCAGTTACAAAGCTAAAACCATCATTCTTACTTATAGTAAGTTCTTGAATTAGCTCTAGTACTTTTTTATATCGTTGATATTTTTTACTTTTTTTACTTTGTTCTAGGATATTTCTAGGAAAAATTACAAAAGTAAGAAGACCATTATAATCTTGAATTTTATCAAGTGAATCTATAAAAGAGTAGTTATGTTTTTTAACTTCATATGCTGTTGATGATGAGGATAAGTTTTTTAGTGAAGCTTTAAAAATTTTATCATTTCCCGTTACTTGTGTTGGATTAGAAGTTTCTCCAGTATCTTTTCCTATGTTTAATGTTTGAGCAAGGTTTGGAAAAAGTTTTTGGATTTCTTCTTCTGTCAAGTTTTTGTCTAAATCTATTAGCTTTTTAGCCATTATAGAAGTTGTTGCACCTAGAGTTTTACCTACTGTTTTGCTAATGCCTAATTTTTCTGCAAGAAAATAACCAGCAATTGCACCAATCATTACATGGGAAGGAACTTCACTTGGAATAGTACTATATTTTTTAGTTGAGTTTTGATCTGAATTTAAAAGTTTTTTATTATCATCAATTTTTAGAGTTTTATTAACAATTTCTTTGCTTATAGATTCTATTAAGTTATTATTTTTTTGAAAACTTTGTTTTAAATTGCTTACGCTAGTTGAACAAGCAGTAATAAAAAAATAAGTTATCATAAAAAAGAATATTCTCATTTAAATTTCTCTTTGATTAAGATATAAACTTTTAAGATAATAAGAGAAATAACGATATAAGCATAGATGACACTATCAAGTTCCAAATAAGGGTATTGTAGTTTTGAAAAAATGCTTAAGCTGAATAGTATTAAGCTAAACGGGATAATACGTGATGATATTGTATCTATACTATTTTGGATTGGGATACTTCTATCACTATTTCTTTTTAAAAGTATTGGCTGTTTCTTTAATTTTATTGCTCTTAAATGCTGAGAAATATATTGATATAGTTTATCTCTATTATTGGGGCTAAAAGATGAGACTTCTTTTATATCATCTGGTAAATCTTTTATGGTCATTGGGGTAATAAGATAACTATAAATCGCACGAGTATTATCTATAGATCTTAGTGCCAAAAAAGAAGTTCTTTCTAATTGAAGCCATTTACTTTGCATATATGTTTTTTGGCTTCCAACTGCTATGAATATTTTTGATACTTGAATAGCATGTTCAATTTCATTACGCCATTGGTCTGTTCCATGCTGGATAAATGTTTCAGCTGAAAAAAAAACCGTTAGTTTTTTTTTGATTAAATAAGTGTAAAGTTCATATGCAACTTTTTTATCTTCTGTGTCATTTCCTTTATCATCAGAATCCTTAAAAGATATAAACACATCATAATAGCTTTCTACTTGCATATACTCTTCCCTTCCTTAATTTTAGAGTTAATAACTATATCATAATATTTCTTGGATTGTTAAATTGAAATGAATGGATATTTTACCCATTAACCACTAATTTCTCTTCTTCATAAACCCCAAGTTCCTTTGCTTCTAGTAATATAGAACGACTCACTTTCATCTTAGACTCTATCATGACATTAGAAAGTTTTGATTTTATTTCTAGTTGAAGGGGATGTCTTCCTGGATATTTTTGAGCCAAACAGTAAAGCTCTTCTATCATCTTTGCATCAGGTAGTAGGCTCATGGCTAAGACTACTGGTTCAGATGGTGGTTCTGGGGTATGTTTCTGCTCTTTAACTACTTTTACTTTAGATTTTTTGGCATCTTTCAATGATGAAATATTTAAAATATTCATACGCGTAAAGTCACCATCTTTAGTTATTTTGACTTTAAAAGCAATGGGTTTATTTAAGTCAAAGTCTTCATCGAGTTCAACCAAACGATTTTCAAACAGCATTAACTCAATGTTTCCATGTAGATCCATAATGTTCGCTATACCAAACTTATTTCCTTTTTTAGAAATACGCGTATTTATCTCTTCAATTTTACCAATGAAAAGTGCCTGTGAACCATCGGCTAAATCATCTATCTCTGAACTCAATGTATATTTTATATCATCTAACTGTTCACGATATTTGTCAAGTGGGTGACCAGAAACATAGAAACCTAGCGACTCTTTTTCAAGAGCAAGAATTTCAAGTAGTTCATACTCTGGCATATCTTTTATATCTACAGAAACAGAAGTCATCTCTTCGGCATCACCAAAGAGTGAACCCACAGCTTGCTTTTTAGCTAACATTGCTTTTCCAGCAGCTTCGGTAATGGCTTCTACTTGGCTAATTAAAGCACAACGTGAATGACCAAAGTCATCAAATGCTCCTGATTTAGCTAAGGATTCGATAACGCGTTTGTTTACTTTTGAAGCATCAATTCGAGAGACAAAGTCGTTCATGTCTTTAAACTCTCCCCCTTCATCACGCGTAGCAATAATGGAATTAATCGCCACATCACCAGCACCTTTAATGGCTCCCATACCAAAGAAGACAATTTTTTTACCGTCTATTTCATCAGCTTGGAACACAAGTAGAGAACGGTTAATGTTCGGTGGACGAAGCTCAATATTAAGGCTTTTTAGTTCATCTACGTATTTAATAACTTTGTCGGTATTATTTTTTTCCAGCGTTAAAATCGCAGCCATAAACTCAGTAGGGTAGTAATTTTTTAAGAAGGAAGTATAGAAAGTAATAAGTGCATAAGCAGCTGAGTGGGATTTGTTAAAACCATAACCAGCAAACTTTACAATGAGGTCGAAAAGCTCTCTGGCGACTTTCATGTCAAAGCCTTTTTTACCAGCTCCTATGGCAAACTCTTCTTTCAGTCTGTCCATCTCTTCTTTAATCTTTTTACCCATCGCACGACGCACCAAGTCAGCCCCACCAAGGCTAAAGCCACCAATGGTTTGTACAATCTGCATAACTTGCTCTTGATATACAATAACCCCATAAGTAGGCTTTAAAATGGGTTCAAGTTCTGGGAACATGTAGGTGATTTTTGCTCGTCCATGTTTACGTTCAACGAAGTCGTCGAGCATCCCAGACTCCATTGGCCCTGGTCGGTAGAGGGCGAGCATCGCAATGATGTCTTCAAAACCATTTGGTTTGAGCTTTTTGGCTAAGTCTTGCATACCAGCCGACTCAATTTGGAAGAGTCCTAAGGTATCACCTGTGGAGATGTAGTCATAAACACCTTTGTCATTCACATCTTCTTTAATAAAGTCAATACGTTTTCCATGACGCTGTTCAACGAGTTTCAGAGCCTCTTCAATAACCGTCAGAGTTTTAAGTCCTAAGAAGTCAAATTTAATTAAATCGACATCTTCAACGTATTTACCATTGTATTGGGTTGCTAGGGTGTCTTGACCTGTTGGTTTAAAAAGAGGTGTTTTTTTCCAAAGAGGCTCATTGGAAATAACAACACCAGCAGCATGAGTTCCAGCATTTCGGTTCAGTCCTTCAAGGGCTAGGGCGTAGTCCCATGTTCTTTTAGCCAGAGGATTTGTCGCACATAGCTCAGCGATTTTTGGCTCTTTGGCATAAGAGTTAGTTAGGTTAATTCCCAATTCATCAGGAATCAGTTTTGCCATGGCATCAGCTTGAGAATAAGGCATGTCAAGAACACGGGCAACATCACGGATAACCCCTTTGGCTTGTAGCTTACCAAAAGTAATAATCTGGGCAACGTTCACACGACCATATTTTTCAATTACGTAGTCCAAAATCTCTTGACGACGTGCTTGACAGAAATCCATGTCGATATCTGGCATGGAAACACGTTCAGGGTTCAAGAAACGCTCAAAGAGTAGACCGTAAGGAATGGGGTCAATATCGGTAATCTCTAAGGAGTAAGCAACGAGTGAACCAGCAGCCGAACCACGACCTGGTCCTACAGGAATGTCCATCTTTTTCGCTTGAATAACAAACTCCCAAACAATGAGCATGTATCCTGGGAATTTCATGTTGTTAATGATGTCCATTTCAACTTGTAGTCGGTCACGGTACTCTTGGTGACGTTCCTCAGGGACAATTTCCAAACGCTTCTTTAAACCTTCTCTACAGAGATGATTAAAAATAACAATGTCATTTTCCAGTGAGTACTCTGCTTCTTCAGGAAGGGTTACGCCTTCTTCTTTGGCTGTTTGTTTGGCAAACTTGAAGTTTGGAGGGGTAGGGTTTCCCAATTTTATTTCTAGGTTACATTTGTCGGCTATCTCTTGGGTATTGGCAATGGCTTCTGGCATGTCAGCAAACAGTTCAGCCATTTGGTCAGGTGACTTGACATAAAACTCATGTACGGAGTGACGCATACGGTTAGGATCATCGTAGAGTTTGTTCATCGCGATACACATAAACGCCTCATGAGCATCAGCATCTTCTTGTAAAGTGTAGTGGGTGTCATTGGTCGCAATGATTTTTACCCCTGTCTCTTTAGAAATTTTCATGATGTCTTTGTCAATGTTAAACTGATGGTCAATCCCATGACGCATCAGTTCCATGTAGTAGTCATCCCCAAACACTTCTTTGTAACGGAGGGCTACTTTTTTTGCTTCGTCGTAACCTAAAGCCCCATTTTTAACATTACGCTCAGAGAGGTTCAAGTGCCAGTTCACTTCACCTTGCAGACAAGCAGAAGAACAAATAAGCCCTTCTGAATGCTCTTTTAACATCGACCAGTTAATACGTGGGTAGTAGTAAAAACCATGCATGTAAGCTTGTGAACTTAGGTACATTAGGTTTTTGTACCCCACATCATTCTTAGCATAAAGACAGAGGTGAAAACGTTTACGGGTCGATTTATCACCTATCTCATCTTCATTATGAATGTAGGCTTCCATTCCAATGATGGGTTTGATGCCATTTTTTTTCATGGTGTTATAAAACGTAATGGTTCCAAACATGTTTCCATGGTCAGTCATGGCAACAGAGTCCATGCCGAGTTCTTTGATTTTTTTGGCGAGAACGTCTATTTTATTCGCTCCATCAAGCATGGAGTATTCGGTATGTAGGTGGAGGTGAGTGAATTTTGTTTTACTTAAAGTTGGTAAATCTTCTGGTTCTTGTGACATGGGTTTGCCTTTTAGTGTGTAACTGAGAAGAATTTAGTTTTTAAATTTTCTACAGAGTGTAATTGTTGATCGTTGGTGTATAAAGTCATATTCTTATGTAATGCTGTCGCAACTATAATGGCATCAGGAAGTTTTATCTTTCTCTGTTTTTTTAATTTTATGACTTGGTCAGCTATATTTTTTGTTATATCAATGATTTCAAAAAAGGACAAAAGTTTATGAATGAAATTCTCTTCTTCTTTCGAGGTGAAATTATAAGATAAAATTTCCATATAACTTATAATGGAGATAAAGTATTTACAGTTATCTTCAAATACTTCATCAATAGAAAGTTTCTTTTGGGAAAGGTATATAAGAATATTACTGTCTAATAAAACGTTGTTACTCCCACTCATCACGCATACTTTTTTGCCATGAAACAGGATTATCTATCTCTTTAAATGCTGTAATGTCTGAGTTCGTAAAGAGTTCTTTCATTTGATTCTTAATCGAGTCGTTAGGTATCTCTTCTACATTATTTTCATGTGATATATTGATGAGGTTCTTAGGTAAACTTTGCAAAAAAAAGATGATATGTTCATAGATACTATTTGAAACTTCTATTTTAATAGTTTGCATGGTTACTCCTATAGTTATTTGTTTCAATATAACATATCTATTTTTAGGAGTGGGTAAAAAAAGAAAAGAAAATTTGATACCTATTCAACACAAAAAATATTACTTACTCAGAATAAAACATGCTTAAAATAATATTGATGTATAATCTTTCAAGATTTAAATTAAAAAAGGACTTGGGATGGCACAAAAATCAATTTTATTACTCTCAACAGGTGGAACAATTGCTGGTAATGTAGCAGGTAATAATGAACATGTTGATGCACAAGGCTTTAGTGAACTATTGTCAAATGTTACAGTAATGGTAAAAGATCAATGGAATATTAGTTTAAAGGTGACAGCTAATGATTTAAAAGACAGAGAAGGTGAAGTTGTAAACGTAGACAGTTCAAATATCCTACCTCTTCATTGGGAACTTTTATCTGATACAATTCATGAAAATTATGATGATTATGATGCATTTGTAATCACACACGGAACAAATACATTAGGCTATACGGCATCAGCACTCTCTTTTGTTTTTGAAAATATTAATAAACCTGTCATCGTAACAGGTTCACAAGTACCCATAGATTTTCCTGGTTCAGATGCAGTTATGAACTTAGACAATGCAATACGTGTTGCTGTTTGGCCCTTTCATCCAATTAGAGGGGTTGTTACTGTTTTTGGTAGTCATATTATATCAGGAACACGTTCTAAGAAAAATACAGAATTTGATTATGATGCTTTTAAATCTTTTAGTACAGGTAGTTTAGGACGAATTGGAAGAATTATAGATATAAATGAAGAAAACTTAATGAAACATAATGCCTACTATGAAAAAGGCTCAGAAATAGCCTTTAGCAAAGAGAGTTTAATTGTTAAAAATCATTTTGATATGAATATCGCATCACTTACAGAGTTTCCAGGTTTAACTAATGAGTTCTTAATAGGTTTACATAAACATAGTCATATAAAAGGAGTAATCATTAGAGCATTCGGAGCTGGTGATATGAGTGAACACTTACATGAAAGTTTACAATATTTTCAAAAAAATAAAATTCCTGTTATTATTACCACACAAGCACCAAATGGAAATAGTAATTTTCTTGTTAATGAACCAGGTCAAATTATTAGTAAGAATAAATGGGCGATTCCTGCCTTTGATATGAGTATAGAAGCTCAAACGACAAAATTAGCTTGGTTAATTGGTCAAAAGAAAAGTTATGGTGAAATGTTAGAAATTATGTCGAATAATATCAAAGGTGAATTAAACATCCTCAAAGAACGAAAACAATAAGAGTAAAGGATAGGTAATTATATGGAGAAAAATAATTCTATTAAATTTTTAGAAAAATATAATCTTTGGTATATTCAAAATAAAAATTCAAAAGCTACTTCTTGTAAAGATGCTGCATATAAGCGTAAAAGGTTGGGTTCAAGAGGGATACCTTTATATGATGAACTTAAAAGTATGGCAGCAAAAACTAAAATAGATGGAGAAATAGTATATGTATTTGCTCATTGTCGAGCAAATGCTTATTTAGATTTGAATAAAGTTTCTAATGTTTTAGGCTCTACTGAAATCGAGCGATTAAGTATTGATGAGTTGAAAAATAATTTTAATGCAGAGTATGGAACAGTAAACCCCTTTCAAGATAATAAGACATTAGTTCAAATATTTGATAAAGATATTTTTAATTTTTATACTGCTCCTCATACTTTAATTACTAATGGGGGAGAATTTACTATTTCAATTGAATTTAATCCAAGTGAGATCATTAAAACATTAAAAAAGGTAAATAAAAAAGTTTTAAAAACTAATATTATTCAAGAAGAAACTAAACGAAAATATGACCGTTCTAGTATAGGTATTATTACAGGAAATGGACCAGATAGTGGCATGTTTCTTTGGAAACAAATCAATGATAGGATTAATGATAAACTTTCAAAACTAGGAATGCATGGAGGGGATTTATCTTATCCTAGAGTTATTGTAAACTCTATTCCTGAAATGGGTCTTTCAATGGAGTTAGAAGCAAGAGAAGATGAAGTTTGGAATCATTTAAAGGAAGCTGTTCATACTTTATGTAGAAGTAACATTCACTATTTAACTTTGGCATGTCATACCACACAATATTTTGAAGAAGAAATAAAACTGATTTGTACTCAGTATAATGTTATATTCTATTCAATGGTAGATGTAGTTGAAGAGTATATTGAAAAAAATAATCTTAAAGACTTAACAGTTTTTGCAATTCCTGCTGTATCAAATCTTGGAGAATATAGTGCATATGGAAGATTAAAAAAGAATAAAAATATTGAAGTTACTTCTATGAAAAGTGAAGTTGAAGGGGAGATGCAAAGCCTTGGCTATCATATTAAAACTTTAAAATCTGGAGAAAAGGATCCTGAAGCTATTAATAGATTACGAAGTTTGATAAAAAAAGGAACAAATGGAGAAAATGCATTAATCGCATTAACAGAGTTATCAATAACCTTGGAAAAACATGAAAGTAATAAAAATAAGGGAAAAAGTAAATTCAATTTAATTGATGGGCTTCAATTATATGCAGAAAAGATGGCAAATGTTTATTTAGAAACTTTACCTAGAATTAATGAGAATCATGAAGATGAAATGTGGGAGAATTGTTAACAATTGAGTGTAAATATTAAGTTTAATTATATTTTTAATATTAGTTAGTTTGATTTTATTATACTATATAATTAAATATTTTTCATTAAAGGAAATAGATGAATAAACATATTATGGTAACTTTACTGGGGCTTTTTTTAGGAATAGTATTGACATACTTTGAGAACAAAACAGGCTTAACTTTACCTGATAATATAATTATCTCAATTCTAATTATAATGCTTCTTGAACTTTTATTTCTTTCTTCTTCTATTTCTGAACATAGCAAGGAAATCAAAAATGTATTACATGATACTATCGTATTTAATAAGATTGAAAATCCAAAAGTTAAAGCTAAGATTATTGAGATAAGTCAATTGATATTGAAACTTGATGATAAAAGGAAAGAACAGGATCAAGATGAAATTTTTGATTTATTTTATGGAAGAACTCCCGATTACTTACATGAATGTAGTGTAAACTTAGAAGCAATGCTTAACAATGGGATAGCAGCTGTTGAAAAGAAAACTAAAAATTATTGGAAAGACTATGTTATTAAAGGTGTTAAAAAGTCTCTTTGGACGACTAATATTCCTGAACACCAAAAGTCTTATGGGAGAACCAATAATCCAGAATTATTAGATGCACAAAATAAAGCTATTCAAAATAATATTCAAATTACTAGAGTATTTATAATTAATAAACCTCGTGTTTCTGAAAAGATGGACAACTTAAAGGATACTATGAAAGCCCAACATGACATAGGTATTGATGTAAAGGTATTAGAGTATAAATCTTTAGAAGAAATTTATGAATCGGGAAAGTATTCAGTTGAAATTGGTTTAGACTTTATGATTCTAGATGAAAGAATTCTTTATATAACTTCTATAGAAAGTAAAAATAATCCTCAATCAGAAGTGAATTTAACTGAGTTAATTAATCATAATGAATTATTAAAAGAAGCAAAAAGTTTCCAAGAGATTATTAATATCAGAGCTAAACCTTTTGAAGAATGGGAGAAATCATTAATTGAAAATACATAATTTTAGGTTATGTAACAATGTTGGAAAATATTAATTATGTTTACTTAGCTATCTTAAGTGCTTTTTTTGCATCTATTTCTAATGTATTAGTCAAAAGTATTCTTAGCACTGTAAGTAGTAAAGATATACTTGGTATAAACTTTATGATAATGGGAGTTATATTATTATTATTCTCTCCTCTTTTTTTTCAATTAAAGTTTTCTTTTTTTGTGATTGGTATATTAATATCTATTATAGTTATTGATACATTTGCTAATTATTATTATTTTAGAGCACTCGAAAAGGCTGAAGCTTCTATTGTAACACCTCTTTTATCTTTAGCTCCTGTATTTACATTTATCTTTGCCTGGCTTTTTCTTGATGACAAAGTAAGTTTTTTTAATTTTTTTATAGCAATTATCATTATGATGGTAACAATTGCATTTTCAACAGACTTTTCTAAATTTAAATTTTTCTTATCTCAAACATTATTTCCTGCGATATTATCTTCAGTTCTATTTGGTCTTTCAGCTATCCCCTCAAAATATTTATTAAGTAATGAAATGATTAATGTTTTAACTTTATATGAAATAAGAGCTATTTCGATTGGATTCATAGCATTTTTTATATTTGGAACGGGTAGGAAGGTTTTAAAAGTTGAACACTACAAAAAACTTTTTATTAGAAGTTTTTTTGTAATGGGAAAGTGGTTTTTTCTTTATTATGCTTTAAAAAAAGGTAGTGCAGGTCTTACAATGACTTTAGCAAATATAACACCTATATTTGTTTTTATATTAAGCTTGATTTTTTTACAAGAAAAATTTACCTTAAAAAAAATATTAGCTATAATTAGTATAGTAATTCTTATATATATTATAAATTAAAAAAGGATTTGATTATGTTGCAAAATTTTACTATTGAGTTTATGTCAGAAACAAACGTTAAAAATATAAAAGATAAGTTAAGAGATTTACTTTCTGTCGTAGACTATGAATTTGTCCCCTCTTTATCTTCAAGAGATGGTACAACACAAACAGCACTTTCATCCTCTGAAAAAACATTAGAGTTAGATAGTTATTTTAAAGGAATGATGGAACAGATAAATATTGTAATGTTATCTAATGATAATTTATTAGGATTTGTCTCCTTTCGTCATAATCATATGCTAGATTCTCTAGAAGGATATTCCCCTTGTACCTATTTGAGTACTATAGCTGTTAATCCAAGATTTAGAGGAGGAAAAGTAGCGACAAAACTATATAGTTTTATGATGAATGAAGTAGCTGCAAAATATCCTTCAAACTATCTTCTTACAAGAACGTGGTCTACAAATGAAATACATATAAAACTTTTAAAGAATTTGGGTTTCCAGTTAGTTAAAACGGTTGAGAATCAAAGAGGTGGAGGAATTGATACAGTATATTATGCCTTTAATCAAAGGTAAGAGTATAGGGACTAGAAAGAGATACTTTACCCTTAATCCAAGATAATATTTAAAGCATTTTTAAAATCTTTTTTTCAAATCCCTGAATGTTTGCCAACTCCCATTCATGGTGGATAAAATTCATCCTACAAATTTTCAACCTTGACAAATCTAAAAAACACATCTAGAATAGTACTAAATAAAATACTAAAAAGGATATTCATTATGACACGAATTTTAGCAAACTACACGACAACTATTTCTGAACTTAAAAAAAGTCCATCTTCTGTCATTGAAAATGCAAATGGTGAAAGCATTGCTATTTTAAATCATAACAAAGTCAGTGCTTACCTTGTACCAAGTGAAGTGTATGAGAATATGATGGATATGTTGGATGAGTATTATTTGATGCAAAAAGTGAGAGAAAGACTTGAGTATAAAGAAAGTGACTTGATAGAGGTTTCACTATTAGATAAATTATAAACCTTCTTAAGCCTTTCGGCGAAACATTGAAAGTTTACCAACTCCCATTCACGGTGGATAAAATTCACCCTACGAATTTTTTCTATTACTAAAATAAACCACCAACCCAGAAACAAGTAACATCGTCAACTGCCACATGGGTATAAATAAAAAAGAAAACTTATGTTCTAGGTTATCTTCCATGTAGGTTGTGTCTATTAAAAAGTAAAGTCCTACGAAAATAACAAAAATGGCTGTTGCATAAGCTGTGTATTTAGCTGTAGGGTGGTTTGATATTTTTAAAATATAAAGAGTAGTTAAGTAAGGGGCAATGGCAAAAGATAGATAGCCAAATGCTAAGGATTGTTCTAAGCCTAAAGCTAAAGTAATAATTATGGCGAGAAGTGTTAGAATGTATAATATAGTTTTCATGGTTGGAGTTTAACATATAGACTTTAACTTTAGAAGAAAAGGATAGATGATGAAACAAACATTTGAAGTAAAAAATGTAAAGTGTGGTGGATGTGCAGGTACGTTGAAAAAATCTTTGTTGGAAGAGTTTGGTGAGGTAGAGGTCAATCTTGAAGTTGAACCACGAAAAATTACGCTTGATGTGGAGGAGAGCCAAATGGAAGCTTTAAAGTTAAAGCTTCGTTCTTTGGGTTACCCTTTAACAAGTGACAATTTAAATAGTTTTCAAACTGTTGGAACAACAGCCAAGAGT